>JAEUHE010000023.1 GCA_016793885.1 Verrucomicrobiales bacterium | reverse complement strand
GTCTAGCCTGGGCATAGCGTTGAGCCTCAGCGTTGGCGGGATCCAGCAGGCCGAACCCACCGCCTAAGCCAATCGTCAACTTAGGGCTATAAGCGTAATTGAGAAATCCATTCGCCTGCCACTCCTTGCTGCCGACCCCCGTCTCATAGTCGAGAATGCTTTGACGAGCATCCAACTGCAGGGACGTCAGGCCGGTCAACTCGTAAACCGCAGCGAGGTCGGTATTGTAGACCTGGCGTCGGGTGCGAGTACCGAAATCGATGGTGGCGTCGGACAAGGACTGAATATCCTGCTGCAGCCGTAGTTTCAGCCGCTCGAAGGGGAGGACGCCATTGATCCGAGCGGCATGATCGACCGCATTTTGATCACTGTTCTTGCTGAAATAACGCAGCGCCGCACCATAGTCGATGGTGAAACCCTTGCTGGTGGTGAGCAATCCCCGATTGGCCACACCACTCTTCTGATCTTCCGCACCCAAGGATGCCCCACGAATACTCGTGGAGTTTCCGAGGGAGTTACCAGACTCTCCGGCAAGGAGGGTGAAGCCGGGTGAGAACGTCCAGATGAAGTCATCCGCGGGATTGGTCGGCCGAAGGGTAATGTTGTCATCGTAGCCCGCCGTGGCGCTGGCGCGAGGGTAGAACCCGAAATGCGCGTTGCCGAGCAGCGGAGTAACCTCGTCATTTCGCGGAGGGTGAAGCGGAAGGTAGTTCGTGGTCGGCTCAGCGGCGGTTGAGCTGAGTTGTGTCCCCAGCGAGAGCAGCAAAAAGGCGACCGACCGTCGAGAGTTCCTGCCCATCCCCGTACGGATTCTCGCATGGAGTTCCACCTTTAGGTGGTTCGGCACCCCCGTCCCCGTATGGAGTCCCGCTTTGAGGGACCGCACAAAAACAACTTCAGGATTTGCCGCTGGTTCTTTTGTTCGGGCTCTTCGTTGCAGCTCAGGCACAGCCCCATTACCAGGGGATGTTTCCTCGCTGCGCCTCGCTCCCGAGCAAAACTCCTGCGCTGCAAAACCCGAATTTGTTTCCGCACGATCCCGTAGGCGGTTCGGGGTCACTTCTTCTACTTCGTGAGCGTTCGGGTAAATCGTAGGAATGCGGAGGGGACCGCCTAAAGGCGGGACTCCGTACGGGGAGAGGAAGGCTGCGCCGCCTGAAGGCGGAACTCCGTGCGGCAATCCTGTCCGAGTAAATCCCAGAGCCTCGTCACCTCGTCTCCTACCGGAGGGTGAGGGGTGGTACAAATTGAGACTCATGGGTGGATGGTGGAATCGGACGCCAGGTGCGACACCTGGCGTCCGATGAGAAACGGAAGCCTCGTGACCTCGTCTCTTACAGAGTTAGGTCGGGATCAGGGATTGACGACGCGGAAGTACTTTTCCTTGCCGGCGATCACGATGACACTGCTGTACACCCCGTTGACCAGAGTAGGCGTCACCGCGGTGTCCTCCCATACGATCGGCAGTGAGAGCGAATGGGTGTGCTGCAGCCTCCACTGAGGTCCAACGACTTGAGCCCAGGAAACCGTCACCCGCGTGGGATCCGGTCCCTTCTGAATGCGCAAGCAGGGCAAGGTCCCCGTCAGCCCCAACTGGGCCGGAGCGCTGGTTTGGCTGCCTTGTCCATTGGTCACTTTGACCGTGTAGCTGCCGAGATCCGAGACATCAGCGTGAGGAATGACCAGGCTGGAGCCGGTCTCGCCCAGGAGGGGGGAGCCGTCCTTCGACCACTGATAGGTCAAGGGAGGAGTGCCGATGGCGACCACGTTGAAGGCCACGGTGGTGTCGCTCAAGCATTCGATATTGGTCGACTCGGGCTTCACGGTGATTTCCGGCGGTCCACTGTAGGTGGCCAACACGCGGCAACCGAAGTTGATGGGCAGAACGTCGCCCGGCTTGGCCTTGAGCAGCTGCCATCCGCCAGGACCGACGCCGGTCTTTTCCCAGTAGTCATCATAGGTCTGACCGATCGTTGGAAACTGGTAGAGATCCAGACCCGCAAACTGCAAGCCGCCCGCGGAGCCCTCGGCGGTCAGGCCGGTGAACTGCACCGTCCAGGTGAAGTTCTTGGGTACGGCAATCGCCAGATCGTGATACTCCAGGACATTGCCATCATTGCCAGTTCCGGCAACCGGGCCGATGCCGCTATCATAGAGCAAAGTCCCAGGCGTGGGAGCACCGTTGGGATCAATGGGTCCGTTGTTCTGGTAGATGCGGAACTGCACTTTGGCACTGCCGTTCCGGAAGTCCGGACCGAAACCGAAGTATTCGAACTGGAAATTGGTGAGGACCCAGGTTCCATTGCCGGCCAAGATAATCTCTTCGCCAAATTCGAAGTTGCGCGACGGCAATCGTTCAGGATGCGAACGGACCGACGAGTTGTCATAAACGACATCCGCGGAGGCGACGAAGGCATTCGCGGCGAGCGCGAGCCCGACCAGGAGTTGTGTGAGTTTTTGTTTCATAGAGTTGTTGATCGATCCGACTATTGTTTACGGCATACCAAACCAGCAGGCTTACCTTGCCCTATCTTCCCAGCCCTGGCCGACACCACCCGGCTTGCGTTAAGTTCCGACCTGCACCATCTGACCCACAGGACTCGTGGGAGGGGATGGCCGGGTCGGATCGGCGGCTTCGCTGGTAAATGCCGCCTTTTTTTGCTTCGCCTGCTCCCAACGGGCGACGGCCTGCAACCAGGCCTCCGCCGCCAATTCGGAAACATGCTCGAACTGATGCAAAGTCATCGCGTCCGGACGCGAGAAAAATTCGAGGGACATCTCCCGCTCTCCGGGGAAGTGATGGGAGCGTCGGAGGGGCAACTCAGTGCCCTGAGTCAGGCGCCACGTGCGCTGTTCCCCCCGCAGCCGCAAGTGAACCTCGCAGAACTGGAGTTTTCGGGTAACAAATTCGTATTCCTTCCACAGGCAGTCCACGCTCCGGCAGCGCTCCGCTTCCAACTGCAGCCATTGCGAAAGACTTAACGCATAGCGAGAATGAGAGCGGAGACGCCAATACGACTGCGCCAGAGCGAAACCTGACCTCAGCTTCGGGATCAACCCCCAATGGCTCAACAGGGCGATCAGAGCCATCGCTGCCATTCCCGCAAAAATGGGCATATGCTGGCCGGAGAAGAGGAACACCCCGATCGCGAAAGAAAGCGCCACCACCGAGAACGCGTACAGCACCAAAACCGCACGCGTTCGGGAAAAGCCCTTGCGCATCAGCCGATGATGGATGTGGTCCAGGTCAGGACGAAAGAGGGGCAAGCCCTTAAAGCCCCGGCGCAGGATCGCGAGGGTCGTGTCAATGATCGGGAGAGCCAGCGCGATCGCGGGAGCGGCCAAACCCGCAATCACCGTGCCTTTGTTCGAAGTTTGAATCGACAGCAGACCAATCAGGAAACCGAGAAAATAAGCGCCACCGTCGCCGAGATAGAGCCGCGCGGGCGGAAAATTATACCGCAGAAAACCGAGCAGCCCGCCCAGAGTACCGACACAGACGAGGGTATAAAACCCGTTGGCCGTCGTCATGCTTACCCACGCCAGCAAGGCCATGAGGAAAACGCCGATACCACCCGCCAACCCATCCATACCATCGATGAGGTTGATGAGATTGGTTATCGCTACCAGCCAGAGAACAGTGATGGGTAACGCCAGTGTGCCCAGTTCAAGCCCCTCTTGAGTAAATGGATTCTTGAGCGTGTTAATTTGCAAGCCACCGTAAAAAACCAAACATGAGACGCCGATCTGGGCCAACAACTTTTTCTTGGCTCCCAAGGGCCGAATGTCGTCCACAATCCCGACCAGGAAAATGAGCAGGGAAGAACCGAGAATAACCCAGAACTCCCGCGAGGCCATCGGCTTGAACTCATGCAGCCACAAGGCCAACAACCCCGCCGCTAGGAAACTGGCGACCAGACACAGGCCGCCGAGCCGCGGAATCCCTTTGGACTCGGGAGCGTGGTGGAACTGGGACTTTCGGGACGAGAGAAAGGAAAAGAGGCCGGCATGCCGGTGAACAATGGCTCCACCAATAGCTAACGAAAGTAGCGACCCAAGGAGGGCACACGGTACCAAGTAACTTTCCGCGTCATGCGTCATACGTATTTCCTTCCCGTCCGGCAGGCCTCCTCCTCGGCGAGGTATGCGACCGGTCAGAAAAGGTTCACTTCTGTCCTACACCTAAGCATCACATCACCGGCACTGCGTGAGAGAATGGGAGAAGTAGAATCATCGGAGCAGTCCAAACAGCGACTACTGTGACCTTCGTCTCCGCCTCCGCTAAGAATTGTCAAACAGTCCGTGGATGAAACGAGGAGCAAAATTTGCCGCCCGCTTGAGCCATTCCGTTATAGAGCAGCGTGTGTTTGCCGGATTTTAAGGCCAGCGTCAACTGGAAATTCCTGCTGAAGTCGGCTCGCGATGTGAAAAGTCCGTAGCGACAAGCCAGCATAAGGTCCGTGAATAATTCAACCGCGGAGCATGAGCCAATCCAGACCGACGCTCAAGAAGGTCGCTAAAACGACCGACCGACCCTCGGGTTACCGTGCCTCTGGCCACATTTACTTCGCCTTGCCTGATCACCTTTGGCACGGGTTCGAGGTAAGGCTAGGATTTCCAGGCTTCACAAATTGGACGCTAGTCTTTGGAGCACAGGCCACGGATTCTAAGTCAGTCATTCCCGGTTTGCTGGTTTTCGCGTTCGGATTTCCCCCTTCTTGCGTTCAAGCACGCTCTAACACTCCATCCTATCCAGACAGAACAGTGATAGTTGATCATTCCGATTCAGATACCTTTTTCGTTTGATCTCACCTGACTAATCCATCCCCACAGTTTGATGTACCAATCGCGATGCATGAAAGGCTTTTCCAGGAAGAGGAAGAGGATACTACTCGACACAAAAACCACTGACAGAATCAGCGGCGCCATCGCCAACCAGCAAAGCCAGTAGGGCCACCCCTGCAAATGCGTAATAAACCAACGCCCCACAAAAGACAGGATTAAGTAGTGGTATAGGTAAATCGTGTAGCACATACCTCCGACAGTGACAACCCATCGGTTGCACAAAAGGCGGTTTGTGTAGACCCCCAAAAACGCTCCAGAAAATGCCAGCAAGACAAACAATGGTAACAAGACAGGCTTCATTACGTCATGAACTTGAACGAGAATGATTCCCATCCATGCCATCAAGGATACGCAGTCCCAGAGGTAACTTTTCTTTGGACATGATTTCCAGTTCATCAGATAGGCATCTGCCATGACAAAACCTAGAAGAAAAAACTGAATATACTGAAAAACGGAGAGTTCAGAAACCAACTTCCATTCCTGTGCGACGATTGACACACCAATAATCCCAAGGACAATCATACGGCGAACCGAGTTGTTCCTGATGCTGAACAAGCCCGCAACCAATGGCAGTAGGATATAAAACTGGACTTCGATCTCTAGTGACCAGGCTGGGTAGTTGATCAAGCTTCCATCGCCAAACCAGATATTGTGCACATACAGAGCGCTCGCGGCGAAATGAGGCAGCAGTTGATCGAAAGACTCCCCACGAAACATCACGAGCAACGAAAAGCACAGGATTAGGTTCACCAGGTAAGGTGGCTCTAGACGCGTTAAGCGGCGAAGGAAATATCTAGACAATGAGACCCTTGGACCTTGTTCAAAATGGAACTTTGCGAACGGCAAAGCCAAAATAAAGCCACTAATGGCGAAGAATACCTGGACACCAACCCCCCCCTGCTTAAACACCTCAACCAATACGACACTTACCGGATCATCGACCTTTACCTGAGGTATCTTTGCCAGAATATATCCGTTCAGATGAAAAAGAACGACGCTTGCGATCGCGAGAAAGCGCAGCCCATCAATTTCAGGAATAAATACACCAACCGAACTCACTCGAGCCAGTTTAAGTCGTGCTTTATCAAAACACTTCGCCAATCTCAAGACTCCATGCATAGGTAATGCTGCGCAGTTTGGATCTCGCCCGTTAGAAACAGTAGACCAAGTCGGGGCCCTGATAGCTCAATCTCTTGCTGTCAGCGGGGGGGCAAAGCGAGCCATTCTTGAGGTTAACTGTCTCATTGCTCAAAGGACCGCGCTAGCGGCCCATTGGAGCGATGAACGAACTCAAGATGGACCTGCAGCAATCAATTCGCGTTCTTACGCAGCAAGGCTGGTCACAGCGCAAGATCGCGCGCGAGCTCGGCATTGACCGCGAGACGGTGGCGCGTCATCGACGCCTGACCTTGAAGGGTGCGGTTTCAAAACCGGCCATTCCGCCCCCCGGGTCTACTCCTCCAACCGAGCCTCAAGCGGTCGAAGAGGTCGGATCAAAACCAGCCATGCTGCCCGCCGGTCGGCGCAGCCAATGCGCTGCATTCCGCGATACGATTGTCGCCAAGCTAGAGCTGGGCCTCAGCGCTCAGCGCATCTACCAGGACTTGGTCAGCGAGCATCAGTTCGCCGGGGGCTCTGACTCCGTCAAACGCTTCGTGGCCAAAATGGGCTCCCAGTCGCCCTTGCCCTTTCGACGAATGGAGTGTTTGCCCGGAGAAGAGGCGCAAGTTGACTACGGACAGGGTGCCTGGGTTGTTGAGGACGGTTAGCGGCGGCGGCCGCATATCCTACGGGTCATCCTGAGCTTCTCGCGCAAAGGATACACCGAAGCTTTCCGGGCGCAGACGACTGAAAACCAAATCCGTGGGCTGGAAAACTCCTTCCGCCACTTCGGTGGAGGTCCCACCTGAAGTGGACCCCATTCTTTGGACCACAGAACGCAGATTTTAAGTTAGTCTTTCCGGGTCTGCTGGGACTTGTTTTTGTCTTTCCGACTTCCTGCGTTCACGTTCATTAAACCGCTTCCGAACCTCCGGCGTCCATCCCGAAGGGAGCCCCTCGGAGGGGCGACCGGAGGGATGGACGCCGTGACCACTTCGGTCCTTACTTCCACCGCCATGTCGCTGGCTTGGCTCCGTACGACTCTGGGGAGTGATAGAGCTCCCCAGGTGTCGCGTCTCCCAGCGATTGATGTGGCCGCA
>JAEUHE010000022.1 GCA_016793885.1 Verrucomicrobiales bacterium | reverse complement strand
TTCAGGTAGTAGTCATCCGTCGCTGCCAGGGAGAGATAATACTCTCCGTTTCCTGCTCGGATCGGGTCCGAAATCGAGAGCATTTTAGGCTCATAAAAATAGAACGCGGTTTAGTGCGTCAGGTGTGGTCATACTCTTCTGACTTTTGGTCATGGAAATTGAACTCCCTTGCAGCTGGCAAAAGCTCAGACGATGGGATGGCCGGGGGAGCCTCAAGTCGGGGCGGTTTTTTGAGGAGAAGCTCAAGCTCCTTCGGGGAGAGCGGCGACAGAAACCAGTTTTGAGGGGGAACGGGGTCTAGGTCGGCAACGCTGGGGTCACGGGGAAGGAGAGATTCTCGGAGGAGCTTTCCTTGGATCTCGCTTTTGAACGAGCCGGTGAGTGGATGCCTGATGAAGCAGCAGAGGCCAGAAGCAAAAGATGTTTTGGGGAGCTCGGTTAATTCGCTCTCAAGGACCAGGGGGCGCTGGGAGATTCCGTGAGAGGTGGATTGACCTACCGTCTGGGAAAGGGACGGAGCAAGCTGCCTTGAGGTTCCTCGGCGGCTCTCCATCACTTCCTCTTTGCCCAGGACCCTGGAAGCCCAGGCGGCGGTCTCAGGGCTATTAAGTCTCAGAATAACCTTGGTAGCGCACTGACCGACCAGTTCATTGGCTACCTTGTCTTGGTAGACGTGCCGGAGGCCTTCGATATCCTGAAAGCCCAGGACCACTCTGGCACCCTTGGAGCGGCCCTGGGTTAAAAGCTGGGGAAGTTTATCTAATTTCTGGGCTTCGCGGATTTCGTCCAGGAAAAACCAGGTCTGACCGCCATCACCTTCGGGGCGGCTCAAGATTAATTCCGCGATGCGGTAAAAAAGCACTCGGTGGAGTGTATCGACAGCAGCACGGTTTCCTTCGTCGTTTCCCAGAATGAGAATCGACTCCGACTTCATCCATTGGGTGAGGCTTAGTTTTCGGGGTGCATGCTCCCAGGCTGCGGCTATCAACTGGTAGGGGCGGAGGTAGGTCACCACGGCTGCCATAATACTTTGGAGAGTCGGTTTGTATTCAAAGAGGTTCAAAAGGTCGTGGGTATCAGAGCTTGAACCCAGGACCTGCTCCAAATGCCTTGGGTTTCTCACCAAGAGTAGCGCTTGGCGGAGGGTCCACTTGCCGGGATGCTTACGAATGAGAAACAGAAACGTTGCTTCCAGCAGGCTTCTCGCAGCATCGGGGAAAAACCGGTTGTGATCGTTCTCGTTTGCTGGGATGAGGATTCGGGCAAGCTGGTGGGCTGCCGGGGCGGTGGTAATATCTGCTGCCGTATCCCACGCCTCCCCGCGAGAGTCCATTGGGTTTAGAAGATGAATCGGGCATTTTAGTTTCATGCCACCCAGGAGACTTAAGAGGTCGCGCTTGGCGTCATAAATCACCGCACGGTGATTTTGGCCCGTGCCGATGAGCGGCAGGGCGCTCTGCATGAGGAGCCGCTGCATAACGGTTTTTCCGGAACCCGTTGCTCCGACGAAGGCTATGTGCTCATTGGCAATTTCGGAGGGGAAACGATGTTTTCCGATCGCAATGCCGGGATCAGTCCTTTCCTGAGTGCTCTGGAGAATTACCGTGACTTGATTTTCGTTTCGAAGGGATGCGCCCCGCAGATGGGAGAGTCGAATGGATCTTCGGGGAAGGAGAAGCCTTCCTAAGACGATGAGTAGCACAGCTATCGGCATAAGATATGCGAGCAGCGACATAGGACCCTCCATTTCAAAGAACGTGACTGATTCCATCTCACCAAGTGCGGTGGCAAAGGACAAGTGCGGTTCGCGCTTGCCAGCCTGAGGGGGCGAGGCTAGATAGGATTTGTATGGCTAGATACCCCATTTTTGATGGCGTGCCGGAAGGGGTCGATGTGATCATCGGGTTTGAACGGAATTACCCCGGATTCTTCGTGATGATCGAGGATAAAACAAACCCCCGTGGCCCAGAGACATATTACTTCAACAACATTACCGACCATCCCGGCGTGGTGATGACCATCTCCCAGATCGAGGAGACACTAAGCCGCTTCCAAATCCCCATCACTCGAGAGGATGTGGAGCGGCTGGTCAAAGACGCTGAGAGGAACGGCTTTGAGGAGAACGTGCTCGGTGCTATGCGAATGATCCCAGGAACCAACCAAGCGGAGCTTGACGACTTTCGGGCAGTGAAAGCGCGCTATGGGCTGACACAACCAGTCGCTTGAGAGTTGCCTTTCGGAGGCCCGCTGTCAGGCTGGTCTTGCATGGCACGCAAAGCGAACCGAACGGAGATCGTGTTGGAATCTGGACAGCTGTGGCGCACAAACAGGGGATACATCCAAATCATCCAACTCGGCAAAACTCTTGCCCATTACCGCCAAAGCACCCGAGCGGATCAGAGGGGCATCCCGGTGCTTATCGCCTCGATGAAGACGATGCGGGAAATGCTTAGGAGCGGAGAGGCTAAATTGGTGGTCACCCCTCCCTGAGCCAGGCATGGGGTTGACAACGTTCCACTACCGGAATTCTTTGGATTGTGGTATGATGCCTACTGAAGGCTGGCTAGGGCCACTACGGTTATTGGAGCGCTCTATGAGAATATCAATCGAAGTAAAGCCGGAGACGGCCAAACAATTGCAATCTCTGGCAGCGGGTAAGGGCGTGTCGGTGGATGAACTGATTCGTGTTTATATTCCCGGCATCTCCACCAGCGCCAACCATTCCCAGCAGGAGGACCAAGCAGCCAAGGTTGAATCGTTCGTCGCTTGGGCTAAAAGTCACTCACGCAGTTTGCCCCCACTTTCGAGCGAGGCGGTGAGTAGGAAATCCTACTACGAAGATTGATGGCGACCCTGGTAGACACGAATATCCTGCTCCGCAGCATCCAACCAACCGATCCGCTCTTCGGCATAACGCTTTCAGCCCTTCAAATTCTCGGACGTCTCACGGATCGCCTCGCGGTGGTTCCCCAAAACCTGGTTGAATTTTGGGCGGTTGCCACAAGACCTCGGGCAAACAACGGACTTGGGCTCGGTCCGGGCGAAGCAGCCGTTGAGATTGAAAAGATTTTGAGCGCCTTCCAGTTGTTTCCGGAGACTCCTTTGATCTTTGGTGAGTGGATGAAGATTGTGACTTCGTTTGTGGTGAGCGGCAAGGACACCCATGATGCCAGGATTGTGGCGGCGATGAAGGTGCACGGAATCGACCGCATTTCAACCTTCGATGAGGCTGACTTCGGGCGCTACAAAGAGACCATCAGCGTTCTTGGCCCAGCGAAAGTGGTGGAGCACGACAAAACGAAACCTCAGTGAGTGGGCTACTTAGGACTCCAGAAAAACGGGAATGGGACTATGACAGAGGTTGCCAACAGCGAGAAAAGTCCGGCCAACTCCTCGATGGTCGCAAAGGAGATCGCCCGGTATCTGAACACGGGTGAGTCTGATTCGTGTCCACTTGGCTACGCGGATAATGCTATTCAGTCCATGGCTTGCCATAAGCGACTTCTGCTTCAGGCGCTCTGCGCGGAAGTTAAACGCCGAGCGAGAGGTCTTCCCAAACCGTTTCACTCGAAAACGTTAAATCTCATGCCTTCGACACAGTATGCGCTGCATCGGATGATCGCGGGTCTCTTTCCCAAGGCCGAGCGCGAGATAGTGCGCACAGTTGTAGACCGGTCGATCGTATTTTTGAGCGCAGATGTCGTCTACCAAGCAATAAACGCTGTGTCCTATCTTCACACCGCCTGGATTATCGCCAACGTTTATTTGGAGAGCATCAATGGCAAGCCATTTGCTCCTAGAGCGGAGGTGCCGGTCGGATTTAACGAGGAGATGATCTGCTACGTGTCGACCCGGCATTTCGAGACTAAGAATCCATTTGCGAATTATGTAGTGCATGAAGCAGCGCACATTTTTCACAACTGTAAACGGAAAACCATTCGTTTGCCGTGCTCGAAGAAAAAGGAGTGGCTCCTCGATATCGATTTTCGAAAGCGGGAAACTTTCGCTTACGCCTGTGAATTCTACGGATGCATTCACTACCAAACAAAATCTTCAAAAGATAGACGTCTTAAACTGAAGGCTATTGCCAGCCAGCTGCAAATCGCCGATGCCAGGGTCGACCAAACTGAGCTTCTCGATATTTTGAGCGAGGCTGTCGGAAAAAGAAACGGGTGGAAAATTATTCTCAAACGCTGCTCGCCCTCTTGATCCATTCGGTGTGCGTGAACCGATTTGGGATTCAATCGACAAGGTTCACTCTGGCTTCGAAAAATTTGGGTGCGTATCACCGTGGCTCCTCTTCCGCATTTGGGATTGGTGGAAGGGTTGCTGCTGGGGAGGGCGTAGGTCGAAAGTCCGGAGACAAAATCCTCAGTGTCTTCCCAGCAAGACCCCCTTTACTCAACCGATAGGTCCACCGATCTCGGCTCCCGTCCGGCCTTACTTCAGCGACAACCCAGGTGGTGGGCAATTTCCGAACAAGTTCAACTAGCGGCAGGTGTGGCATCTCATCGACCGTGAATCGGTCGCCCACTTCCACAGCGGGAAGTTGCTGAGAGATCTCTCGGTGGTGTCCAGTGCCGGGCATTGCGTCTTCCTCCTGGTATCGAGTTTAGGAACATGGATTGTTGCACGAAGAACAGGACGGACACAAACTGAGGTCGCGTCTCTCAGCATACCTGGGTCAATTCTGGTGAGCGCCAAGGTTTGCCTCGGAACGGACTGAATTCTCGCAAATCAAAGCTGACTGCGGTTGAATGATTCGCGATTTTCATTCATTCGAGCTTTATGATACGCTTGACTCAGCGATTATATGAGTGCGGAGATGAACAAGCAAAAATCTGGTGAGCCTGGTCAACACGACAGCCCGAAGCGAATGGCTGAGTGGGCTGGGATTTTGCGAGCCGGTGTCCAGGCCCAGCGACTGGTACCGGGGTCAGTCTGTGTCGGTGGCACCGCTGCGGCCTTGTATGCTGGGCATCGCATCTCGCTCGATACCGATCATCTTATGCTCGCTTTGCGAGATCATTTCGATGATGTCCGTTCACACCTTGAGGCGCAGCCCGAGTGGAAAACCGCCCGTGTCAGTCCCCCGGTGTTGATTCTAGGCAGCATCGGGAATGTCGAGGTAGGGTTCCGACAGCTAAAGCGCGCCGATCCCGTGGAGACGCAAACGATGCAGACCGAATCTGGGCCGCTCGTGGTCCCGACTTTAGATGAGATGATTTGCATGAAAGCATTTCTCGCTTACAACCGAAATGCCACCCGCGATTACCTCGACTTCGCTGCACTCTCGGAGTGCGCGCCTGAGGAGATTGTGCTCCGATCCCTAGCGAAGCTTGATGCCCGCTACGGTGCCCTGCAAAGCGCATCGGTGGGACTTGAAGTTGCCAAAGCACTCTGTGCTGCCGCTCCCTTTGATTTAAACGAAGCTGAATTGCCCAATTATAAAGGGCTAACTGAGAAGTGGCATCGATGGGAAAATACTCGTGCGATCTGTCAGCGCTTTGGCATCCGTTTAGGCGGGATGCTGGTGCAGGAAGGACATTGAGTTATGGAACACCGCCATCTTAACACTCACGCATGGTCGGCTGCCGCGATTGACTCCGCGCTCGAGAGGGGCGGGCTAAACGATTGGCAAGAGCTTTTCGCCGCTGTAAAACGGGATCCAAACCTTGCTTCTTTGGTTTTACAGGTAGCTTCGCAGCGCAACCTGGACGGCGCTTCGATTCTCGCCCAGGCGCTGGTGAAGCGCATGCAGCCGGAGTTGGACACGCTGAGTTTCCCACGGCGTCGAGACTACAAAAATCTACTTTGAATCGATCCACTCCTATCCGCCAGACGACAGCAACTGCCCAAAGGGTCGAAAGCTTCTGGAATGACTGATCGATGTTTCCTTAACGGAGAAGTTTTCCCTCATCTGGAGCAAGCCCTAGCCGTTCGCTTCGAATTGTTTGGAACGGGGCTCGGCAGATTACTTCGCTGCCATGATAATTTCTCCGCTGGCTTTTAGCACATCCCCGGTGAGCCTGTAACGTTCAGACCTCCGATGATCGTCTCCAGCAAGTTCGGTCAGTTTTTGGATGATAGAATCCAGAACATTTCCGATCAGGCTCTTCGAAGGAGACAGGTTCTGGATATGGACTTGGTATACGCGACCACTGTTGATCCCAACATCCACCGTCGCTGATGGAGAAGCATCACTAGGAGCCAAAGCGACCACTGATTTCGTCTGCTCTTCGCCTAGGTACCTTAGATCGATTACAAGCTCTTGCGTGTCCTTCTTTCGATAGGCGCGAATTGCCTCTGGTACCTCGTATGGTGCCTTCAGAGTTAGCACGTGGTCTCCCTGATCGGGAGAAGCTGTGGCAGAGTCGAATCGGGAAGAATCAATAGTAGACCATGTCATCATACGTATTCCTTATGGACAATTATTATTCTGATTAAGTCAATTTATCGTCTCTTGAGTAGTTTTTCAAGAAAGAAGGTGCTGTGCGTTAAGGCCGCCCGGATCCTCGCTGGATCAGGTAAACTGGGGTACGAACTCACGATGAGCAGCACTCCCCAAGGATTCCCAGCGACCTCGACCGGGAAAGCACAAAGTGCTCGTGGGGCGAGGTTTTCGCTCCCATAGCGTTGAGCTCGTAGCCACTTTAACGACATTGAGGTTAGTTTGGAGTAAGTTCCATAAACATCTTCTCCGCTGTCCCCATTTATCGGCGGCAGATCAGTTACGATAACCATCTGATTCTTGGTCCAGGCTTGGCCGGCAACTCCTTCGGCACTTCGACCATGGTCAGGAACTCTCAGCCACCGCCGTCGTCGTCTGCGCATATGTCCTGATCGCTCTATGCCGCATAGCCAGTCTTTGGATGGGTAGACAAAAAATCGCCAACGTCGTTCACGGAACTGAAACAGAATAACTTTCTCGTTTAAGGCGGAAACCTCAGTTTCCGGTGCGTCAGAAAAGACTGACTCCCGAATCCTCTCGAGAACCGAGTGCAAAGTATCCCAGAACCAAGGCTCTTTGATCTGATCCTTTGCAAGCTTTGCAGTGCCGGTAAGAAGGGTAAATGTCGGGATGATCCAGAATGCATTGCTCTGCGCCGGTACGATGAGTCCCTTAAAAACAGGCCAAAGTGCTGCGTCTGCTTTCAGAATAGCGCCTGTAGAGGCGACGATGAATCCACTCGCGACTTGTGCGACTGAAAGTACCTGATAGAATACCATCCAATGATTCGTCTTTGCACTCGACATAGTTGGGACGATTAGAAACCCCTAATGTTGATGAGCGAGTGACCCTACGGAAGAGTAGGTCTGTGTCAACTGTTTCTTCTTGAGTGAAGTTTTGTGGGGCGCGTTGAAGGGCTCAAGGGGGATGTCAGAGCAGCAATTGGAATCCACACTGCAGAAGGGATGACTCCTCGGAATGAAAAAAATGCGATGCTAAAGGAAAAGGCTGCGCAAGAAGTCGGATGTATGATCATAACCATTCCTTGCGCAAGGGTTCTTCGGCAATAAAACACAAAACCCTCGCGCCTCACAGTTGTCCCGACCCAAGCCACCCGGCCCCGAGCCAAACCAACCTTCTTCGTCCCTCCCCGCAGTCCCCCTCTTTCGGAGTACCATAACCTATTTTATAGTGCTCCAAAGCCTACCCCACCCGGAGCACACTTTCATGGCACTACCCGTTCCAAAACAGATTCTCACGCCCGCCTCCCCTACTGCCCAAGATTCAAACAGGATTTTGACGCGGCCCGAATTTCAACGCCTGGCCCAGGTGCCGCCGGAGGTCGAGTGGTTTGCCAACATCAAAAACGAAAACACCCGGAAAGCTTACCGGGCAGACTTATCCGCCTTCATGAAATTTACCGGAATCGAAGCACCGGAAGAATTCCGGGTCATCACCAGATCGCATGTCATCGCTTGGCGTAAAAATCTTGAACGTCAAAATCTCTCACCCGCTTCAATCCGAAGAAAGCTCTCCGCTGTCTCTGACATTTTTGAGTATCTCTGCGAATCAAACGCGGTGACCCACAACCCGGTAAAGGGTGTAGCTCGCCCGAAGGACGGGGCAAATGAAGGAAAAACTCCGGCACTCTCGGATGCTCAAGCCAAGGCGCTCGGTGATGCACCGCCCGAGGGGACGCTTAAGGGGAAACGAGACAGAGCGATTCTTTCAGTCCTTCTTTACCATGCACTCCGGCGTGCTGAGCTCTGCTCGCTCCGCGTAAAAGATTTCTCTCTTCGGCGCGGCGTTAAGAATTTCACGGTTCACGGGAAAGGCGGGAAGATTCGGTATGTGCCGGTGCATCCGAAAGCGGTGAGGCTCATTGAGGAGTATCTGTTGGTGGCGGGGCATGCGGAAGAAATGGATGGTCCCCTTTTTCGTGTGATCACTCACCGGGAGAAGCAGAAAGGGATGGGGATCTCTCCGGGGTCGGTTTATCGGGATGTTGTGGCGCGGTATGCGCGGGAGCTTGGGATTTTGAGCGAGGGGGTGGGGCCACATTCGTTGCGAGCCACGGCGGCGACCAACGCGCTTGAGCATGGTTCGGATATCGCAAGAGTTCAGGAGTGGCTCGGGCACTCGAGTATTTCGACCACTCGACTTTACGACAAGCGAAACATGCGGGTGGAGGACTCGCCGACGTTTAAGGTGGAGTACTGAAGAGGATCGGTTCACACCTCAGCGCCGGGGCTGTAGCAGTGCGATTTCATTAGGAGCTCCATAGGTTACCACTAATCCGCCGCCTCTTCCCGTGCGAAGGATCTCCTCCGCGTTGAAGTTCGATGAGCCTCCTGAGGTGGGTAGGGACTATTTCTGGCCTTAGTCCTTTCCCTGCTCAGCCGATAATGACTTAGGCAAGCGCGGGCCACGGGTGTCGCGCAGTGAGGCAGTTGAGATGTATCTTGCTGGCATGCTGCGGGAAGCTGCCGGGAATCGATTAATGGACAGGTACGGGGGATTATGATAGGTACGTTGTTAGAGGAGGTACCCTATGGTTTTGAGTGTGCGCATATCGAGTACAACAGCCTGGTGCTCTATCGTGACTTGGATTAGCGCGAGGCGGCGTTACTGGTGTTCGTTATGTTGACGATTACCACGGACCGCCTTGACCCAGCACCGGCAGCGGCAACATCAACACAGGAGGGAGGAATCGCAGGTTTCTCGAGGTTTTGTGGAGGCTGCGTGATTTGGTCGGAAGACGCAAGAAGTTCCTGCGCCCCGGAAGAACTGTGGTCAGTGGTGGGTCGCCATGAGAGCGGCGATTGGGGAGAACTTGAGGATACACGCGTTCATGCAAACTATCGAGCGATCCAGAACGGCGGAAAGATCCTCTCAATCCAGAAATCCGCTGGTGGCAAAGCGTTAGTTGTCACAACATTTCTGGCTCCCTCAAACCCGCTTCAATCGTTTACGCTTGTTGAGATTCTCGCCCAGAACCAGCAACGCTGAGCACACAGTAGATTTGTAAACCAGCATGAGGATGCTCATTCCGGATCGGCGCTCACCCACACCCGTTTAAGAACGACCTACTGGTCTAGAGAGGCCGAGGAATCTTGGAGAATGCAAGCGCTCGCCACGATGCTCGTCGGAAACTATCCTTGGTACTCTCCCTACCACCCCGTTGGGCTTGTCTCATTCTTAGCCGGAACGATTCAGTTGAAAGGAAATGCACCGTCTGGTGAGCTTGTCGTTGATGAAACGAAAAAAGATCCAGAGCCTCGACAGGAGGCGAACCAAACGGTGCGGCTACAAATCGATACGAAAACGGGCTCGCCATCCATCCGGATTAGTTTCACCGATCAACGGTTGACCGCCCACGGAGGCTTGCGGTCTGGTCCCATTTTCTGCATCAGAAGGAAGCCCGCCGATACAAGAAAGGCAGCCTGGTCACTGCACTTTCAAACCGGCGCTTTTACCCCATTTTCACGCCGCCATTAACAAAAACTGCTCCTGCGAAGAAATTTGTCATGCACCCCTGGCGAACTGGCGAATAACTTCAAGAGAATTTTCTGGACTGCGATAGAACGACAGCGGTACCATTCCTTAACGATGGATTTATGGAGTATTTCCATTAACCAAGGCAAACTTGCTACTGCTAAATGAGCGATACATACGAACGTCTCTTTGTTGGAGTATCAGGAGGACATACGCGGAGCTCCGCTTTGGCGTTCGACCTAGAACGAGGTGCGCTTGGAGCTGTCGAGGGCAAGCGGGTGAATTTCCACACGGATGATGACAATGAGGCATCCGCGAACTTCTATAGACTGATTGCCGATCTTGAGAAGGAGACCGGGATCGAACACTTGATCAGCAGAGCTCAGAGAACTACGGTGGTCTGCGCTGGTGCTGCACGAATCGATGATCAAGACCGAGTTTGGCGAAACTTGGCTAGTTCATACTTGGGTGAGGATGATCCCACCAACAGGGCCAAGTTCTTAGTCGCGGATGATACTTGGGCAGGATTATTGGCGGGGGTATTCTCCTACAAGGGCATGTGCGCTTTCGCAGGCACCGGGGCCTCGGTCTTTGTTGGAGACGGTGGAATTCCAAATTGTGGCAACCGAAAAATTGACGGTTGGGGACCAATTATTGGGGACTTCGGAAGTGGATTCCAATTGGTCGTGGATCTTTTCAGAAGCTTGGGTCGTGAAGAAGCACGCACTGGTCAGATCCCAGAATTGTTTTTTCCCCTTGCGGATTATGTTAGACGGAACACGGACACGCCACAGGAGACCTACCATGAGAGCGTTTTTCACGCGCCGATCGATGGGTTTGAGCAACTCCAGGAATGGTTTGATATTCTGGTCGAATCTGAACCCCGAGGATGGCGAATCTCATTTGCGCAACTAGCACAAGTCGTCACGGATGTGTGTGACCGTGACGTAGCCAACACTCTGGCTAGGGATCTGATCGTGAAATCAGCAGAACAGATGACGGAAAGTATCCAGCTAGCGTGCCGCCGCTTCCCCGAAGCTCGAACATTACCGCTGGTGCTCCAAGGGGGTATGTTCGAGCATAGCAAACGTTACCGTGAGGTAGTGACCACCAGTTCGCGAGAATTTCACGAAGGCCCAGTTCTCTTCGCCAAATACCGGCCAGTCGTGGGTGCCGCTATAATGGCAGCGTTCGGGTTTGCTAACCTACCCAGCCATGGGGAGGCAGTCAGACTGATGGGGCTTTTAGATGGCTTGCCCCCGGAGCAGCGTCAGGTCGCGATTCGCATGGATCCTAAGGCATCACCGCCCCTTTTAAGCCTATGAACCCGTCTGCCCCTACTTACATTCCTAGAATGGATCTGCCGGTCGGGAGCAGTCCCAGCCACTATCCAGAGTTCCTCGAAATCCTGAAAAACGAAAGGAACCTACTCGAACTGAGAAACGACACCGAAACGTCAGGACGTTTACTCCGTGAGTTTGAAGTCATCCACGGAAGGCTACGCCACTATGAATGCTTTAGCGTATTGCTGGATTTCGATGTAATTGCTCACTTCGCCTCTCCGCCCTCTAGCGCAGACTCGCAAGCTGGGTTGGACGCCCTAGCGCTTGATATCTTTTTCATCGAAGGGGAAATGAAGTATGCCCTACCCATCGGTGCATATCGAGAATTGTTCGGCCATCTTCGTCATCTCGGCCTAGTCACAGATCATGTGCCGAAGGGTGTTGCTGAGAACAGGACACTCACGCGCGAGGAGGTAGTCCGTGAACTGATCGGGTGCCTTACGCGTTCGACCTTCGAAGAGGATGAGAACATTGATGAGTTAGAAGCCGAGGTTCGGAAAGCAACATGGGGAACCCATGGAACTTTGGCTCGGTTGCTCTCGATATTTTTGAGTCCGAGGTTCGACGGATTGCGGTCCGTATATAATACCAGGGAAAAGGACGGCTGGTATTACGTTCAGGAGCCACATGTAAGGAAATGGCGGAAACCTGATATTTCCACAATCCTAGAGCACGACTCTATGAATCTGGCGATCGCGCTCTCTGATTTCGTCGCGTTCGCAAGGAATGGTACCCGACATTACGCTAGAGAAGGGTTTTTGCTTCTTAGTAAGACAGGCGCACTGTGCAACCTCTTGAGTAATGCCACAAAAAACCCAGAGATGAATCAGCGGTTCCAAGCTTACTTTTCTGGAACGCTTTCGGAGGGTCTTCGAGACGAATTCCCCGTCATCAGCCCTCAACGCCTCGCTCTTCTAGAATGGTTTGGGGGAGTCTCTCGGCCTGAAGAAGCCTCCAGGCTACATCGACTTGCAGTCGAATACGGGCAAAAGTGCAGAACGGTCCATGAGGACGTCCGAGCACTGATATCGAGAAGAGAGAGGAGTGTGACTATAGATAATTTTTACAAAGCCCGTGAACGACACCTCTTGCAGAGCTTTAGAGCACTAATAAGAATTGCTTCAGAACTCCGTCCTATGAGGGATAAACGGCGGATGCTTTCTACAGTCAAGGATTTCTCCCATCGTTTGATCGGAAATAAGCCATCCACAGCGAACAAATCCAACCAAGGATTTGAAGATGAACCGTTCGAATCCGAGTTCCTGGATGGTGAAGCAACGGGAGTGATGGAGCAAATTCAGCTAGCGATTGAGCGGCGTCCCAATCCTACATACAAGATCCGGTTTGAAAGGGACGCAGTGCCTGCTGCGAGGTTTATGTTGTTCCAGGAGCCCTCGCTCAGGCGCGAAGTGTTGTCCGGCATGTTCTGTTTCGACCCGCTAAGAGTCTCCGGGCCGCTATCCTACACGATGTGGTGGAGCGTTACTACCAGCGACATGGAGCTACGCAGCGCCCTAGCAGAGAGTCTCATGTTGGCTCCGGGCTCCCGGGTTAACTCTCCTGTTGCTAACCCAACACGGATGAGCGCAATAGATCCGATTGAGAATCCATTTTCACGCGAAGGTGTCATTTTGGAAACAACAAAGGGCGCGTTCGGCGCTGAGTTGCCCTCCACTTCAGGCGACTGGAAATGGCTAGAACTTGGATACCTTGGCAGGCTTCTGGAGAACAGCATCAACCTAGTACCCAGGATCGAAACGATCTATATCAACTTGCCCGCATTAAAGATAGCTTATGAAATCTGGCCAAAACAAGGAGAGCGGTTCATGACCATTACATCAAGCCTGAACCTGAGCACACAAATCGCAACCCTTGTGTATTACTCCTCCCACTGCCTAACAGATAGATCGACGCTCAGCGGGAGGCTAGCCCTGCTCCTCAACCAATTCCCAAAGTTCACAGAAGCTGATCGAGTAAGTCCATAAGAAATCCTCGGTGCTTTAAGGATCAAGACTGAACGCACCTCGCGCTAACGGAGCAGTGGAGGATGACAACACCCAACCTCATGAGCAAAGAACCTCTCTCTTGTACTTCTGACTGTAGATTAGATATAACCGACCATCTCGGTACCGCTCGGCGCTTAGAACTACTGATTGGGCGATGCAAACACGTCGCTGAATTCCAGACCGAAACCCCTTCTCTCGCAAAGCGCGAGGACCGTCCGTTTCGGTTCTTCGCTGTCTTCGATAGCCACTGTTGCCCTGGACTACCAGCTGCAAACAGACTACTTCGGTGCGATAAACCTGAAGGGACAGGGATCTGGCTATTCGCGATACCTACGGGATGCGCTCCCGAAACAGCCAGCCTCCGATGGGCGGCTACGGCGAGTGATCCGCTTGGCATTAAGCCTCCCGGGAACAACCGAGATTGGAGCCGGTCAGTTCCTGATGAGGAGGAAAACCAGATACTCGTTACGCCAGCGCATGGGCTCATGAGATATGAACCGCTCTTGTTGGTAGATCGTCCTTTGAACTCAAGTCTGAGTTTTAGAAAGTTAACCATTCAACTAAAAGTGCAGCTGGCACAACGCTCACGACCCCGTCATTTCGTTTTGACCGCTGACTTACCCATTGCCATCCACTCCGGTTCAGTCGAAGCCTCGACCGCGGCTGATTCTCAAGCAGATCCCAACCTTGCGGTGCTAATAGATCTTGAAGAGCTTTCGATAAGCTCTTTTCAGGTAATCGGAGGATTAGTGCGCTACGCGCACAATGTGCGAACAAAACTAGTAGCGTTTCTTAACAGTATCCTAAATAGCCTTGCTGCGAGCAGCGACAACTATGAGAACTATGTCCTGTGGGCACCACCAGGGACCGGAAAAACCTTCATGATCGAGAGTCTGCACTCTAAGCACAAGGAACAGTTTGATTACTTCTACTTTAACGGAACCAAACAAACGCGGGAAGATTTCGAACAGAGGGTTCAAGCGGCCAAAGCGATCTCAGGACGGCCAGTGCTTTGTTTTTTCGATGAACTTGATGGGGAAGTATCGTCTAGCTGGGCGTGCGAGGCAGCTTTCAATATGCTTAGACTCAATTCAGAGCGTCCAAATCAGCAAATTGTCTGCGTAATCGGGGGGAGTGCAAGCGGCGGGCTAGATAGAATGATGGAGTTAATCAGAGGGTTTCAAAACAAGGGTAGTGACCTGATCGACTGTATAGGCCGCGGAACGGGCTACAAGCTAGCCGTACCGGAGCTCGATGCGGGCGACAAGATCCTCCTATTCGCTAAGACCGTGCTGGAAGTTCGAAACACGACCGCCCCCGTGTTGGGTATCGAAAAGCTTGCGCTCTACCGCTTGTTGCTAGACAAGGAATGCCTCTCGGCACGGGGTGTCGTAGCGCTGGCTCGGCTTATCGCAAACAATCGACTTGCTGCATCAGAGAATAGAATAACTCTAAGCCATATGTTCGAGAGGGATGATCCTAGTTACCGTAGCTTTGCGCGCGGATTAGAATCGGTTGAATCAGTTCTCAAAACGGACATCGTAAGCCTGACACTAACATAACCTTGCGCAAGTTATTATTCGCGGTAGGCAGATTACAGCCTCCTTCGCCGGGTTCTCCGATCCGATCTTACCCGCCAAAGGTCACCCAAGGCCCAGGATCGCTCAGCATCGGTAATCCTCTAGTGGCGGCAATTCCACGTTCGCGTTTTTGGCGTAGGCACGGTGAACGGCTGCGCTAGAATGCCCCAGAGCTTCTTGGGCATAGCGCTCCGGATATCCCACAGCCTTAGCACGTTCGGCCCAGGCGTAACGGTAAGAGTGAAGGCTAATTCCAGAAATCTTCAGAGTCTTGCACTTTGAATAAAATTTGGAGGCTCGTTCCTCCGAGCGAAGTTTGGACCAATTCGGGAAAAGCGGCCCACTCGTCGGCAATGTCCGGAGAATCGACGCCACCTCCTCCCCGAATCGCAAGACGGCGGGCATCCCGTTTTTGCGACGGCGATAGCTGATTGTCTTATTGTTCCAGTCGATGTTTTCAGCGACCAGAGAAGCACAATCGATCTGAGACGCCCCCACATGCCATAAGAGCTGGAGGAAGGCTTTACGCTCGGGGTCCGATTCGGCGGAGACGAGCCTTTGATGTTCGTCCAGTGTCACACCACGCTTCTCTTTGAACTTCATCCGAGGCCATTGCTTCATCGGCAACACAGGCCAAGGCAACCAACCCATCTGATGAGCGAAGCTGTGCAATCGGCGAAGGTAGTTGTTCGTGGAGACCGTCCCCTTCTGGATCGCGGAAAGGATGTGTTCGGGCTGTGTCTGGAGCACAGGTAGATCTCGGAATGTATCAAGCGCAGGCTGCTTGAGTCCTCGTTCATATCGCGCGGCGGTGCTTGGAGCTTTCCCGATTTTCGATTTCGCCAGAGCATCCATCACATCCTGCCAAGTTCGCGTAGCAACCGTTGGATCCGCGGCTGAGAGGTAAGTGCGCGCGAGGTGAATGTTGAAAGCAGGATGATAGGCGGATTCGTTTTTGGCGTTGAGCAGCCGAACTGCCTCGGCTTTATCGGACGTCCCGAGGCTCTCCTGCTTGTTCGTTGTGCGGTCCTGGGCGTAGTAACGACCGCTGGCACCCCGTCGATACAATCGGTATTTTGGCTTCATAATCTTTGTCGGTTATGAGCCTAAGGCGCTGAAACCATTCCACGTTAGCGAGCAGTGGCGGAGTACCGCCATCCTTATCCAGAGCTACTCCGGAGTAGCTCCGCCGCTGGCTAAACTGCTGGCAGAGCCCGCTAGAACAAAAAGCAACCGGTTGATGCACACGCACCTCGGTTGAGGAGTAAAGGGCCGAGACGGCCCACACTACAGCATCGGCCATTTTTGAATGGAGCCTCACCAGCATATCCCCCTACTCTGTCCTCAATGCTTTCGAAGAAGGCCAAATATGCGATCCATGCGCTGCTTTATCTCGCGGAGCGGCGCGGACAGGGGCCTGTCCTGATTAAGGACATCGCGGAGTCCGAGCGGCTGCCTCGAAAATTTCTGGAGGCGATCCTGGTGGACCTCAAAGCCGGAGGGTTACTACGCAGCCGGTCCGGCCGCTCCGGCGGATACGAACTCATTCGCTCGCCGCTCGAGGTCAATTTGGGCCAGGTGATCCGCCTGATGGATGGGCCACTCGCACCCATCCCCTGCGTCAGCCAGATGGCCTATGCGCCCTGCGACGACTGCAAGGATGAGCGCACCTGCCTCATCCGTCTGACCATGAAGGAGGTTCGCGACGTCACCGCGCGGATCCTCGAAAACACCACCTTGGACGGCCTGCTCAAGCAAAAGGAACAGTTCCGTACCGAAGACGCCCTGCTCGATTTCACCATTTGACCCTCAAAGCCAGAAGACTATCAATGTGCTGGAGTGCTCTACGAACTGTCGGCGTGCTAGTTCTCGCGCTGGTGATCGCCGGCTGTCATCGCAACGAGTCCGACACCGCCAGCAAACAAGATACGGCGGCAAGCGCTTTGTCGGATCAGTTCCTCAGCTTGATGATCGCTGGCAAAAACCACTTGAGCCAAGGCGATACGACGAACGCGCTCCTCACGTACCAGAAGGCGCAGGCGATCGTTCCCCATGATTCCGATCTCCATCTCAATTTGGCGAACTGCTACCTATTGAATGGGGAATCCGTGGAGGCGATCCGGGAAGCGGAGGAGGCCTTGAAGCTGGAGCCGAACTCTGCCGCCGCGTATTTCATCAAGGGATCCGCCTTTCTGCGACTCAGCAATGCGGAGGAAGCCGCGAAGGCCCTGGAGAATGTCAAAAAGATCGACCCCGGCGAAACCTCCACCTTTTTCCAGCTCGGAATGGCGAGAATGGGGTTGAAACAATGGGACGAGGCGATCTCCGCTTTCCGTGAAGGTCTGCGCATGGATCCCAACCGCCTGCATGCGGGCGCGCGCTATCAACTGGCTCAAGCGCTGCTCCGCGCCGGCCGGCAAGCGGAAGCCCAGCAGGAACTCCAACACCACCTGGCCAGCACCGACGGGGGCGGACCCGCCGTGAGTGCAGCCACGTTCGAGCGGAGTAAGTACACTCAGGCTCGCGTGCCCTTCCGCCTGGACCAGCCGGACGCCCGGGGAATCCCTCAAAAATTCGTCGACGCCACGGCTGAGACTCTCGGTGCCAACGCTCGGGACTTCCGCGGACCCATCGGGGTGATCCGGCTGGACCGAACCACGGAAAGCAGTCTGTTCGTCCGCGATGGCAGTGGGGGATTTCGGGTGCTGCGAAATACCAAAGGAAGCTTTCGGCCAACCGCCTCCCCTGCCCCCAACGAGTTGCCGGCAACCGGATCGTTCTCGAAAATCCTTGTCGGAGATCTGCAAAACGACCGATACGACGATATCATCGTCCTCGGCGAGCACGGCAGCCGTGTCTTCCGACTGGCAACCAATGGACTGATCGCCGATGTGTCCGCCTCAAGTGGGCTGAGCACCCTCAAGGCGAAGGACGGACTCCTCATCGACCTGGATTTCACCGGGAAGCTAGACCTGGCCGCTGTCAGCGAACCCAGCCGGGAGGTCGTGATCTACCGTCAGTTTGGTCCCCTGGCCTTCAGTGACATCACGCGCACTTCAGGAATACCTGCCTCGTTAAAAAGCGCTCACGCCCTCGCCATGAGCGATTGGAATCGCGACGAGATCCAGGATCTTATCGCCAGCCGCACGACCGCCCCTCCCCTCCTGCTGGAAAAGCAACGAGGGGGCCCGTTGGTCGCACGCGAGATCGAGCGTTGGGCTCCAGGATCGATCGTTTGCGCGGGGGACTTCGACAACGATCTCCGTCCGGACCTCGCCGTGGTGAGCAGCAACACCCTCCAGCTGTGTTTCAACAGAGGAGAGCGTCAGGAGTTTCCCCTCGGGCCAACGGGAGGCATCCGCCAGATCGTAGCCCTGGACCATGACAACGACGGATGGCTGGACCTCTGGATGGTCGGCGACAGGCTGCGGGCCTGGAGGAATGGGGGGCTGTCGGGATTCCGGGAACAAAGCGTCGAGCTAGGTCTCAACCGGTTCGAGGCTGGTTCCGTAGCGGAGGTCCATTTCGCCGATTTTGACGGAGATTGCGATTCGGATGTGGTCGTGGGCTTGGTAGCCGGGGGCATTCGCTACCTGCGCAACGAGGGTGGGAACGCTAATGCCCAGGTCAAGGTCCAGATGATCGGCAACCGCTCGAATGCCAGTGGCATCGGATGCAAGATCGAGATCGAAACGGGAGGACTGCGGCTGCTCCGAACGGTCCATTCGCTGCCCGTCGAAGTGGGCGTGGGGAAAACCCAAAAGCTAGACTCATTTCTGGTGCACTGGTTCAACTGGCCGCAAGGCTCGGCCGAGCTGAATTTCAACTGCCATGAGCCACTATTCGCCCTCGAGCTGACGATCCAGGAGGGTTCCTGTCCTTATCTCTACGCCTGGAACGGAAACCGCTTTGAATTCGTGACCGACATCCTGGGCGCTTCCCCCCTCGGCTTGCCAGTCGCGGAAGGCCGCTATATCGAGCCCGACCCCGAGGAGCTGGTTTGGGTGGGCAACGAGCAAAGCTTCCCACCTCGGGACGGGCACCACGAGGTTCGTATCACCGAGGAACTGCGCGAAGTCCTGTACCTGGACGAGGCCAGGCTCGTGGTGGTCGATCGTGAGCCCACCACCGAGGTGCACGTCACGGACAAACTCCTGCCAGGGAAGCCGTATCCGTCCGGCGAGTTTCTCACCTTGCATCAGGAACGCCCGCTGCACCGAGCCGAGCTGGAAGGGGGACGTGATGTAACCTCGGCTCTCAAGTCCGTCGATGGCCAGCGCGTGTCCCCGCCGCGCCTCCGACCGCCGCAGCTGCGCGGGTTGGCGGAGCCCCATCCACTAACGCTGGACTTCGGAGTCCTCGACGCGAGCCGCCCTCTGGTGCTGGTGTTGAATGGTTGGCTTCGCTTTGGGGGCGGCATGGCCAACATCGCCGCATCGCACGACCCTTCGCTACCCTTCCCATTTCCATCTCTGGAAGCAGAGCTAGCCAATGGCAACTGGAAACCGGTCGACGTGGTCGTGGGTGCCCCGGCGGGAAAAACCAAGACCATCTTGGTCGACCTCGAAGGCAAACTGACTCCCGGAACACGACGCCTGCGCCTCACGGGAGCATTCGAGATCCACTGGGATCGCATCGCCCTGATGGAAAAGAAGTCGGCAGCTGAGACCAGGCTGAGCTACGTGTCACCCAACACGGCGGACTTGAGATTTCGTGGCTTCAGCCAGCTGCGAGATCTCCCATCGGACTGGCCTCTCACTCCGGATTACGAGCAGGTAAGCCCGAATTTCTACTGGACCCTCACGCCCGGAGGATGGTGCACGCGCTATGGAGATGTTTTGGAACTTGTCGCTCGGCGCGACGAAGGGCTGGCATTGATCAATGCCGGCGACGAGTTGAGCCTCCGGTTCTCCGTGAGTTCCCTCCCTGCCAAGCCCCCCGGCCAGGTCCGAGAGTTCTTTCTCTACGTCGATGGATGGGACAAAGACTCCGATTTCCACGTGGCAACCGGGACGCAAGTAGAGCCCCTGCCCTTCCACGGGATGAACGGCCAGCTCATTGGGCGGGAAAAGCGCCCGTCGTTCCCAAGCGATGAGCTGCACCGCACCTACAACACACGCTGGGTAGAAGGCCGTGTCTTGAAACAAATCGCCAAGCAAGCTCCCGCAGCGTCGCGCTAAGGTTTAGCACCACGGTAGGGCGCGCGGACGAACTCAGTTCGAGTCGGCGAGTCCGCAGGATTCTCATAGATCGTCAGCAGAGTTCCCTCGGAAATGTTCTGCGTGGCAGCGGTCTTGCCTGAGGGCCACCGGACCGACAAAGCAGCCACGGTGGTCTGCTGGCCCACGCCGACGATCAGGGTGGCCGAGTTCTGTGTCGACCAACCATCGCCGCAACGATGCTCGCGCACGAGTTTCTGCGAGCCCAAATCAACGGAAATGCGCGCACCGTATCCATCCCGACACGCCAGCCCCTTGGACGGCGCGGAGCTGCGGCTCCCACCCACGAAACGGACGGCAATCATCCCGCCCTGGCGTCCGGCTGCGGACATCTCGTTGCGATACAGATTGAAGAGGGGCTGGTTTGCGTTCACCAACGCCACGTCCTGCCAGCCATCGCGATCATAGTCCAAAAGCGCAAACCCTCGACTGTCAGCCACGTTATCCAGCCCAGATATTGCGGATACATCCAAAAACGAGCGCCCTCCCCGATTGTGAAAGTAATGATTGCGTTCGTTACCATTCAGAGAGTGCACCAATACCTTGTCACCCTCACGTTCAATTCCCGCCAGCCGTGCGTCGATCTGCGGTCCCAGGTTATCCGGGGCATGGGTGCGTTTCCATTCGGGTGAAAATCGGAAGGAAGGCCGTGCCAGGCTCTCATCAGTACGAACCATCGTCCGCCACAGATTGCTCTCAATGTCCAATTCGGACGACAGCTCAGCCGGAGCGGTGAAATACCCACTCAGCACATACAGGTCGAGAAAGCTGTCGTTGTCGAAGTCAGCAAAGCATCCACCCCAGGACCAACCCGCGTTCATCACGGTCATCGCCGGCGGTTCCATGCCGGCCACCTGCTTAAACTTGCCGTCGGGCTGCCGATGATACAGCCAATTTCCCATGGCCGACTCCATGAACATATTGTCCAGGCCCGGAATCTTGCCCGTCATCCGGCGTCCAGCCTCGCTATACATGTTGGAAACGTAAAGGTCCTCACGACCATCGTTATCGTAGTCACCCCACGAGGCTCCCATGGCAAACCCGTACGGAGTCAGCCCCATTTCCGTAGTCACATCGGTGAAGCCAGCCGCCCCGTCGTTGCGAAAAAGCACATCCACTCCCCAATCGTTGGCGACATAAAGATCCGGCTTCCCATCCTCGTTGTAATCGCCCCAGGTGGCCTGGAGCGAATTGCGGTAGATTCCTACGGTGCTGTTCTCGGAGGCTGGCTCGAAACGCCCGCCTCCACGGTTCACGAGCAGCACATTCGGGGGGCCGAGCTGATCCAACACCGTGACACCTTTGCGCTGCTTGTGCTCCGCCAACCGACGCCGGTAGTCCCGTGCCAACTCCGGCGAGAAGAACTCGTCCGGCCAATCGAAATCACCCTCTTTAACCTGCGCCACGCCTCCGGCCGGACTGGCTCCGGCCGGCGAAGCGGGGCGATACGTGCACAGGTAAACGTCCAGTAGTCCATCGCCGTTGAAGTCAGCCGCGGACATCGAGATGACCGCCATCGGCATGAACTTGGGAATCGGGTGCTGCACGAACCGACCTTGCCGATTCTCGAGATAGGTGGTCTTAAGCAAACTGCGCCCCAGCATCGCATCCAGATCCCCATCGTTGTCAAAATCCGCCAAAAGCGCGCAGGTGGTGTGCCCGGGAAGATCTAGTCCGAACGCTGCCGCTTCCTCCGTGAACGTGCCATTGCCACGATTGCGGAAGAACATATTTTTACCGATCCGGACCGTCACATAAATATCATCGAATCCGTCCCCATTGACGTCGCCGATCGCGATGCCCTCCTTCTGATTTACCGAAATGGGCGCAAAGTAGGGATGCGGCGGTTTCATGCCTTCCCGATAATACTTCACCGTCGCTTCATAGTGCGCGGAGTGACGCGCTTTGGCCAGGTCCTCAGCACGCGGCAGGGCGGTGTCGAGAGTCTCAACGAACCACTTCCGAGCGCCTCCGATCCAATCCATCTTCTCGGTCTTCCAGCGGGTAATGCGCCAATCCGATTCGGCTTGGCCCGAGCGAGACACGGTTCGCTCCAAAACCAGGGATAGCTGCGCATGCAACGATCGCCATTCGCCGGTCTTCATCTTTGCCAACGCGTCAAACCGTCCCTCCGCTTCGAACCGACCTGGATCACCACCGGGATGCTGTCCGGTGGCAATGATGACCTTGGCGTGGTCAAACGAGGCCACGGCATCGAACAACGGACGCCACAAATCCACCGGCGACATGACCTTGAACCCCGCGGCAAGCGGCCAGACGCGGGACTCGATGCCCTGAGAGTCGGTGCTGCTCATCGGCGGCAAAGGCCCCAGGTCCAAAACTTGCACGGAGGGAGCAAACACAGCTTCTCCACCGGCACCTGGCAAGCGCAAGGTCATCAAGCCCCGGGACAGCACGCTCATGTGGGGTGTCAGAGCCAGGCAGGTTTCCTCGGCTGTCACCAGGGTGCTGATGACCGCGTCGTCGCCCATGAGTTTGGGACGATAGGAAGCAAACGAGGATCCCGCGGACGGAAATCTTGGGTCCAGCTTCTTCCAGATGGGAAACACCAAGGTCGCCAGTACCAGCACCCGAAGAACGATAGGCTGGCGCCGTCCCAGCCAGGAGGCGACCAAGGCGAAAACGACCACCGAGACCGGGACCCACGCCGCGTCCCATTTGAACAGGGCCGCCACGCAGGCCCAGGACAGAAACAGGAGGAGGTAAAACCAAAGGGCTGACGGGACGGGGCTTTTCGGCACAGGGCCTGAGCTGGGTTTCTTCTTCACGGGGCTTGAGAACTAGATATCCGCCCTCCTCCTGTCGAGCAGATTTGTCCGGGTGGAAGGGTGTCCGAATCACCCAATCAACCCACCTTTCGTTCCATAGACCTCGAGGAAGGACTTGGACCTATTCTCACTCGATCCGCACCGACGCGGAAGGGAAAGTGAGCTTTCGCTACCTGCCCGGCCAGGAAGCTCAACGGTTCTATCGCTTCCGGAGGAACTAGAAAGCACGGTCAGGCACCCCCTGCCCGCCATGGGATCCCGGGGGTGCCTGAATCGATTTCGATTACTGGCGCAAACGGAAGAATTGCGCCCTGCCCGTCGGCGAGACCGCCTTGGTGCCTGCCCCGGTAATGGGGGCACTGACGCCGGCAACCGGGGTCCAGACCACGGGTGCACTGAGCGAGGGGCTCGACTCCAAAACGTAACCAGCAGCCTCCCCAGCCCAGGATACGGTCGCGTTACCCCCTTCGAACCCGACGGTGAGTGCCGGCGGCAACGCGGATACCCGAACCAGCTGCAGTGCGTTCAAGGCTGGGTTGACGTTGACGCCGGTGAAGGTGGACTCGTTGGCGACCGACAAGGCCAGGCTGCCGGCATCATCGGGAGACACATTTTCGAAGATGACGTAGTTGCCGTGGTCGCGCGCCTCCGGATTCAGGCTGGACATCCGGCGGAAGACATTCGGGGCCAAACTATATTCCGCAGCGTGCTCGGCCAGGACGGTGTAGGCGGGATAGCTCCCGCCGCCGACCAACTCCAAACGCTGCTCATAGCTGGCGTTGTAAGTGAATCCCAGGCAGTACACGATGAGGTTATAGTTCCCCGCCGGCACGTTCTTGAGCGTTGCAGTCACTGTGCCGTTCGCGTTGTGCAAGTATCCTTGGAAAAGGACGTTCTCGGCGGTGGCTTCACCCGTGCCCGTCATGTAGTTCGCCCCCGCGTAATCGATCACGATATCGGTGGAGGCGCCATCGGCGTCCACGAGCGGGAGATCGACTCCCGTGGGATCGGGCAAGTTGTTCCAGTTCGCCTGCGGGACGACTCCGACCACGTCGTCAGGACGGAGAATTCCCGCGGGACCGACTCCGGCTGCACCGCCACCGAAACTAGCGCCGATCCAGGGAACGGAGGTCGGGGCTGGTCCTGGATTCACCGTAACGCCCACGCTTGCGCTGGGCACGGTGGCGCCGCCGCCCGAGAGAATCACCCGATACTGGCTGCCACTGTCCGCCAATCCGAGAACCGGGGTGACATAGGCCGCGCGGGTGGCGCCGGGGATGTTCGCTCCATTCTTCTGCCATTGGTAATACACCGGGCCGCCGGGAGAGGCCGCCTCCGCCTCAAATCGGGCGCGGCGTCCTTGCGTGACGACAGCAGCGAGGGGCTGGCGCAGCACGTCCACTCGCGCGCTGGCAGGATCGACGAACGAGGCGATGCGGCTCCCGCCGAGAAGGCTTAGCGCCTCGACCGGCGTGGCATCGCCTTGCCGCCGGGCGGCCACTCGCACCACGGCAACGTAGTCGGCGTCCTGCTTCATCAGCACCTGAAGCACATAGCGTTGGCCGGCCTGTAGAGTTCCGGCGGAGGACCCATAGGTGGAAGGGTCATAACTGAGCGACGCGTTGGCAGGCAGCGCCAAAATGGATTGCAGCTGTTCCGCCTGGCTGCTGGGGCTGAGGAAAAGCTCGGCGTCGTCGCTGTTCACCATGAAGAAGTCATAAACTCCGGACTGCTCGGGAATGAAAAAGGCCGTCAGTCTCAGGCCGTAGTTCTGCGCGGCAGGCTCGCTGACGGAGGTGAAATCCTTCGCAACATTGCTGCGATCCGGTGCGTTGGGATACCTTGGATCTTCGACCAAGGCGCTGACGCCGGCACCGGTGATCCCGAAGAAATAGTCGCGCTGGGCAACGCCCTCTACCAGCTTCCAAGCAAAAAAGCTCGTCTTGGAATTCGGCGCGATCGCGTTGCCGCTGAGGTCAGCGACGGAGCTCACCGAGAGCTCGTAGCTCACCCCTTCGGTTTGCGGCGTCGTTGTGAGGGTGACATCCTTCAAGGTGACAGGATCCAGGGCGGCGGCGATCACGTTTAATCCGCCGCTGAGGCTGAAAGCCCCGGGCAGCACTGTGTTCTCGTCCAAAGCCTTGCTAAAAGCGATTTTCACGTTGACCAAGGAGGCAGAACCCGCGGCTCGGGAGATGACCGGAGGGACGGCTGCGCCGGTGTTCTCCGCCGCGTTGAACTGCGCCTCGGTCAGGGCGGCGTCCAAACTCAGCACAAACCGATCGATGAACAAGCCAGCCTCCCGGGTTCCGATGGTGAAATTCAGGGGCTGCCCGGCGTCGATTTGCTCCTGGGTCACCTCGAAGGAACTGGTTTCCAAGCTGAAGCCATAGGTGTTCACTGCCGGGGGCACCCGGGAGTTGTTAATGCTGGAGCTGACGTAGTCGGGATTGGGATTCACCAGCTCCGTGGAACTATTCAACAGAGTGGGAACGTGGTAGCTGTTCCCCGCATTGGGATCGTTCTTGGTGTAGTCTTCCGAAGCCCGCCAGCGCAGATAGATCCGGTAGGTTCCAGCAGAGCTGAATCGGATGGAATAGCTGGCGAAGCTGGTAGGAAAGCCAGTGTTGTTCACGCCCGCGGCGAATAGCGCCTGGTTGCCGCTGGGGGTGGAGTCGTTGGTGATGACGAAGGAAGTGGGACTTCCCGCCACGAGACGAACTTTGGGACTCTCAGCCTCGAAGGCCACATAGTTGACGCCGGCCGGTTGAACCAAGACGTCGGTGTCGGAATTCGGCGTCGCATTGAACTGGGCCTCGCTGAGGGCGGTGTCGACACTGAGCACGAAGCGATCCAAAAAGAGGCCCGCCTCGCGAGTGCCAATGCTGAACACCAGCGGTTGTCCGGCATCGACCTGTTCCTGGGTCACCTCGAGAAGAGTCGCTTCACTGCTGAATCCGTAGGTGTTGACCGCCGGAGGCACACGAGAGTTGTTGATGCTGGAAGTGACATAGTCCGGGTTCGGGTTCAGAGGCTCCGTGGAGCTGTTAAACACACTGGGCAGATGATAGCTATTCCCGGCATTGGGATCGTTCTTGGTGTACTCCTCGGATGCTCGCCACCGGAGATACACCTTATACTGACCCGCCGTCGTGAACAGAATACGATACGACGCAAAGCTGCTGGGAAAGCCCGTATTGTTGACGCCCGCGGCGAAGAGCGCCGTGTCGCCGCTCGGCGTCACATCGTTGGTGATGACGAAGGAGGTGGGGGCCCCGGCCTTCAGCAAGACATTTTCCTCGGCCTCAAAGGCAACCTGGGAGCTGCCGGGGGCCTGAAGGATGGTGCCGGCACGGGCGCAGACTGCGGCCCCGAAAAGGTGAAAAGCGAACAGGAGAAGTAGGATGGGACGCGATAAGGCTCTCATAACGAGGGAGTGGGTAACTGCGTTGGGTTGGGTTTTCCGAAGGGAAGAGTGGCGTGCACCGAGCCATTGACGCACGGGCAAACTCGGATTGGGCAGCACACCCCTCTCGAGGCGCAGACGAGCACCTCATGTGAACACACCTCACCCCTTGGGCATGGACCATCGCGGCACGTGCAGACATGTCATCGCTGAGCATGTTCAGGGGTTTGGGCTGTGATGGTTCTATAGGCAGGATCCGACGGGATGGCAATGTCAAAGATGGGAGGATGTCAAACAACGACACCCCGAAAATACCCTGGGGACGTGCAAAGGGTGGTCAGTGTCTACCAACCTCCGAGCAGTGGCGGATGGAAGGCAGCCCCAGGTTGATGGTAGGCACTAAGACAAAACTACTACTTTAAAACTATGAACCTGAAAGCATCCTTACTCCTATTATTGACCGGAGCAGCGACGGTAGTGATTTCCGCTGAGAAGGTGTCCGACATGAGACTGCGCCAACAGGCCTTCATGAAAACGAAGTTAGTCTACTCTCAGGCCATTCTGGAGGGACTGACCTTGGAGAAGTATGACCTCGTCTCCAAGAACGCCCTTCGCATGAGGAATATGAGCCAGGAAGGGGACTGGTTCCTCAAAGGAGAATGGTTCCTGAAAAACAATCCCGACTACAAAGCCGCGATCACCAACTTCTACCGTCAGACGGATTCCTTGTTCATGGCGGCGGCTGATAAGAATCTCGACACGGCGAAGGAGGCTTACAAGAAAGTCGTGGACAGTTGTGTGAGCTGCCACGTGCTCTTCCGAGCTGAACAGATGAAAAAACGTTGAACCACACCGCGGCGAACCCAGAAAGCGTCGCGGAGCAGTCCGCGGCGTGACGATTCGTGACCGGTCAAACTGAGTTCCCCGCTGCGTTGGTGAGGGTCATCAAAATGTCAGCATACCAGGCGCAGTTCAGCCCGAGGGTCTCATCCAACTGGGCATCCCGAGTGCCCACATCCATGCGCGCTGAATGAACTCCCAACAGCTTCCACGCCAGCGGAGCTTCTGGATGCGGCGCGCGCATCACCACCGGCGCGCCGCTGGTGCCCCGATGCGTGCGGGCATCAGTGAGAAAGTAACCCATGCCCTGAAACCGGAGCCCAAATGAGGAGGCAATCACCGCCTGCCGCACCACCGGCAAATGGTGGAGGGCATCATGAAAACCAAGAGGAAACCCAACGATGAGGAGGGACGTTCCCACTTCCACCTCCTGAAGGGGTCGCTGCAAATGGACCGGGGTAAAGGCTTCCCAAACGCCCGACTCCGGAAGGGCAGCGCGATCCAACTCGAGCACCGCCACGTCCACATCTCCCCCAACATCGCTGCCCTGACGCCAGAGGCTTTTGCCCCCTCGATAGAGCGGCACAGAAAAGGCCACGGAGCGAGTCAGGTTCTTCACATCCGTGTGCAGCTCAATCTCCAAACGATCAGGAAAGTGCCGCGTAGCCTGATTATTTACCACATGGCGCGTCGTGACGAGAAACAGCCGATCTTCGCGCTCGAAGAAAAAGCCGGTCGCTCCGGTAAGATGGCATCGGCCGGAAAACGTGGATACTCGAACTGTGGTCAGCAACAGAGGTTCGATCATGGAAGCTAGAATGGATCTACCGTGGAGTCCCGAGATCATCCGCGCAAGAAGATTAGCACCCCCAGGCTCTCTACGTAGTATACCCCATTCCCAGCCGTCGTGGCGAGCCACACTCTAGCTATCAACGACCTGGTCCGATCAACGAAGAACCCAACACATCCGAGCATGATTTCACACGGACAGTTATTGACGGCCCTGACTAGTTCGGCACTGTTTCGAACCTACGCTCGGGCCTACAGCGAAACGACCGGAATGCCGATCGCTCTGCGACCCGTCGAAACCTGGCAACTGCCCTTTCATGGCAAGCACAAGGAGAACACCTGGTGCGCCCTCATGTCAGAACAAAGTCGCACGTGCGCCTCCTGCTTACAGGTGCAGGAAAAGCTGGCAAAAGCTTCGTCGAATGGTCCGGCGACGGTCATCTGCGCCTATGGATTGTGTGAAACAGCCGTGCCCGTAAAACTGGGGCCGCTCACGATCGGTTTCCTCCAAACCGGGCAGGTGTTGCGCGAGAAACCGACGACCGCTTCCTTCCAGCGGGCCCTGGCTAAGGTGGAGGAACTCGGCGTGAGTCTGCCGACAGCAGAAGCCCAGGAGGCTTACTTTTCGACTCCCGTGGCGTCGCAGAGGAAGCTAAGCTCGGTGGCAGACCTCCTGACGATCTTCGCGGAGCACCTTTCCATGAAAAGCAATCAGATCGCCATGTTGAGGGCCAACGCCGAGCACCCGATCATCGCCCGAGCGAAGGATTACGTTCGAGAGCATCACTCGGAAGAACTCTCCCTGAGCAGGGTGGCGGGATCGGCCCACGTCAGCATCTACTACTTCTGCAAGCTGTTCCGAAAAGTAACCGGAACCACGCTGACCACGTTCGTGTCGCGCACGCGGGTCGAGAAGGCGAAGAACTTGCTGATCAACCCAAACCTGCGCATCAGCGAGATCGCTTACAATGTCGGGTTCCAGTCCATCACCCACTTCAACCGTGTCTTCAAGAGTGTGACGGGTGAATCTCCCACTCGTTACCGGGAGCGCTTGCCCATCTCGGCATCCCGAAACTCCGTCACCAAGATGTCGCTCAAGGCCTGAGTCTATGAAGATCGTTGAATACAAAACCGCCCACGGAGATAACTACACCGAACTCGACCAGATGGTAAACGAGCTGATCAGCAGGGGCTTTCAGCCTTACGGAAGCCCCTATCTCTCCGACGCGCCCGTTGCGGGTATGAGCGATACCTTCGTGGTCATGCAGGGCATGGTACGCTACGAGAGTTAGCACTCGGTCCAGCGGACGGCAAAGAGGCTCCTCCCTGCTGGACGATTCGCCCCGCTCCCTCTAAGGGCGGACATCAGGAGCGCCCAGCTAGCATTCGTAATCTTCTTCACTAGAGTAACCTAGCACCTGCCTACCCCCAATCCTGATTGACTGTCCTCAAGCGGCAGGCCCGTTCGTCGTTAAAGGGAAGCGAAGCCCTGGGGATCACCAACGATCTGCCATTGGCGCGGCAACGCTCAACGAAACATACTCATGAAAATCGTCATCGGCCTGGTTGTTGTCATTGGTCTCCTTCTCATCGTGGTCGCAACGCGACCCGCTGACTTCAGGGTGACTCGCAGTGCTACCTTGAACGCCTCGCCGACATCTCTATTCGAGCACGTCAACGACCATCGGAAATTCAACGTCTGGAACCCGTTTATGAAGCTCGATCCCAACGTCAAAAACACCTACAGCGGCCCAGAGTCCGGTGTCGGGGCAGTTTGTAGCTGGGAGGGCAATAACGACATCGGAGCTGGTAGCTGCACGATCACCGAGAGCAAACCGGCGGAGCTGGTGCGCTGCCGCATGGACTGGAAGCGGCCCATGGCCGGCTCGAGCACTGTAGACTTTACGTTCAAAGCAGCAGGCGAAAAAACCGTCGTGACTTGGAGTATGTACGGAAAGAACAGCTTCATGGCCAAGGCCGTCAGCCTCTTCCTGGACTGCGACAAGATCTGCGGTCCTCAATTCGAAAAAGGCCTCGCGGCCCTGGGTGAAATTGCGGCAGCGGCACCTAAGTCCAACCAGGATTGAAGCACGTCATGCCGAGGATGCTGCCGGGCCCACCGGATCCCCAAAGGTGATTGTCCTAACCCCGCGCTGAGTGCCGAGGAGACAAACATGAGCCTTGTGATGAGCGAAGATGCCGACGCTCACGACTCCGGGCCATTGGTTGATCTCTACCTCGAGCGCCAAAGGATCGGGGATGCGCAAACCGCTCACATCAATGATCGGGCAGCCGTTGTCGGTCACGAACCCGCGTCGCACTGCGGGCAGGCCGCCAAGGCCGCGCAACCGTCGCTCTATTTGGCCCGCTGCCATCGGAATCACTTCGATAGGCAACGGGAAGAGGCCAAGCACAGGAACGAGCTTGGATTCGTCGACGATGCAGAGGATTCGATCCGCAAGATCGGCCACAATCTTCTCTCGCGTCAACGCCCCTCCCCCTCCCTTGATCATTCGGCCACCCGGGTCAATTTCATCGGCCCCGTCGATATAGAGGGGAATCCGCTCGAGAGAATTGGCCTCGAGAACGCGGAAACCGTGGGCGCGCAAGCGTGTGCTGGTGGCTTCGCCACTGGAGACCGCTCCCTCGATTGGGATCCGAGAAGCCGCCAACGCTTCAATGAATTGGTGGACCGTCGACCCAGATCCGACCCCGATCACTGAGCCCGGGAGCACATAGGCCACCGCTGACCTGGCTACCAATCTCTTGAGTTCATGTTGAGTCATAACCCAGGGTGTGCGGGAGTATTCCTGCGCCATCGGGCGATCGCCCAGCCGATCAGTGGCGACCCGATCACCGTAGGCAAAGTCCAGGCCAGCGGGCTATGAATGCCCCGGGTGCCGAACAACGGCAGCCAATTCACCACGAGCACGGCGGTGACGAGGGCTATGTAGGAGCCCCCCTGCCCGATGATGTGCAGGCGAACCCAACCCGAGCGGCGTCGTTTGGCCGCCAGGTAGCCAAGGAGCGCGAACGCGTAGGAGCCAAGGCCGATCGGCAGGAACCACCAAATCCGGGCCCAGTCCAGGATGGATAGTGCCACCGCGCCAGCGCAGGTTCCTAAAACGAGCCAGTGATAGAACTCGCCGGCACGTGTGTGAACTCCCCGTCGTTTCCTCGAGAACATGCTGACAGGGCCCAGGATGAGGGCGGCCACACCGAAGCCGATATGCAAAGCCAAGATGATCTGAAATACACCCATCCCCAAAACTGCCCGGATCCCTACATGGATGAAAGTGAAAAACCGGGACGTTCCGGGCGAAAATGGTCTGTTAATCAGGCTCGGACAGATTTAGCTTTTCCCAGGCTAGGAGGCATGTCTGAGTGCTCAACACCACCGCCGCGCAACGCAGTAGAACGCGAAATCATCAAGAATGAACGACGAAATACGGAGTTTATTGGACAGCCTCCGCCGGGGCCAGTACGAGGACCCCAGCGAGAAGATTGCACTGCTAGCCGCCGCCCTCCAGGAAGGGCCAGCAGAGGAGTCCCTCATCGAAGGGCTTCTACGGGCGCCTCAAATACCGCTACGCCTCGCCGCGCTCGAAGCCTGTCGCCTGGGTGGACCTCGCTGCGCCGAACTAACCCTGGTGATGCTGAGTGGTGATGCGGAATCCAGGGTCCGACTCAAGCTGCTGGACTGCCTGCCAAATGCGGACACAAAAACCACACAGGAGATTCTCACCCGGCTGATGCAGGATACCGACGACGAAGTACGTTGCCGGGCAGTGAAAGCATCTGAAGGCCGGCCTGTGTTTGCGGATAGTCACACAAAACTGCTTGAATCGGACCCGCATTGGGCGGTTCGGCGTGCGGCGGCGAAGGCCTTGGGCGAATCGGCCAGCCCCACCCGCCCGGCCGCCAGCGGATTAATCAAGGCCCTCATCAGCGACTCCGACGAGGATGTGCAAACGGAGTGCGCTCGTCAGCTCGATCGTCTGGTCGAACTAGACCGGGAGGCCGCCACCTCAGTGCTCCCGTCCGACATCCAGCGCTTGGCGAAAGCGGAAGCCGTCGTCGCGCCGATGGGCGAACGGTTCAAACACCTGCTCGAATGGCTGCACGAACGCACGTCAGTCGCGGCCAACCCACGTGAACTCGCCCGGTTTGGGACCGATCTTACCGCCCTGGCCCACTCAGGGTTACTACCGCGGGCACATCACATCGCAAACTTCACAGCCACGCTCGTCGACTTGCTGAAGCGGGAGCGGCGACGGTCAATCGCGCTGATCGGTAAATCCGGGTGCGGCAAGAGCGCCATTGTCCAAGAGCTCGTCCACGCGCTCGCCCTTCCCGAGAATGGCGCGTGGCTGGTGATCCGCGTTTCGCCGTCCGACCTCATATCAGGAACGCGATTTCTCGGAGAGTGGGAGACTAAGGTGCGCGAGCTGGTCGCGGCCGCCCGCTTTCCCCGCCGTGTCCTGATTTATGTGCCCAACCTGGGCGAGCTATCCTCAGTCGGCCGTTCGAGCAAATCCGATTCCAACATCGCCTCGGCGCTGGCGCCCTATCTGGACGATGGAAGTATCGTTTTGCTGGGAGAGGCCACACCGGAGGAGTTCGAGCGCGGCATGGGCCGGGAAGCCTCCTTGGTCCGGCTCTTCGACAAGGTCCTGGTGGAGGAGGCGTCGATGGATCAGACCGACGCGATCCTGCGCGCCATTCGCGAAGAGGAAGGCGCCAAGGTGGTGCCTGATGAGCGGCTCAGCGAAATTCTTGAGCTCAGCGGATTCTTCATGGGACATCTCGCGGCCCCGGGCAATGCGGCGACCCTGCTCCGCTCGGTGATCGCCTGGGCCAGGGCGGCGGAACGGGAAGCAACGCGACTCGACATCCTCAGCGTCATCTCCCAGTCCTCTGGCCTCCCCATCAAACTCCTGGACGATACTTGTTCGCTGGACCAGCGACAGCTGCGGGAGTTCTTTGAAAACCAGATCATCGGACAGCCCGAGGCGGTTGAAGCCGTGGTCGATGTGGTGACTCTGATCAAAGCGGGTCTGACCGATCCCGCGAGACCCTTCAATGTCATGCTGTTTGTAGGTCCCACCGGTGTAGGAAAAACCGAGTTGGCCCGCGCGTTGGCGAACTACATCTTTGGCAATCCCGACCGTCTCCTTCGCTTCGACATGAGCGAGTTTGCCGGCCCCGAAGGGTTCAACCGCCTGATCGGCGGGAGAGATGACAACGGGATCTTAACCGATGCCATCAGGCAACGGCCATTTTCCGTCCTGCTTTTGGATGAGATTGAAAAATCGCATGTCAACGTCTTCGACCTTTGCCTGCAGATCTTCGATGCCGGGCGACTGACTGATGGCCGGGGCCGGCTGGTTGATTTCCGCAGGACTGTCGTGATTCTCACCTCGAACGTCGGAGCCGCAGGCCTCGAAGCACGTCTCGGCTTCGGCACGGGAGGCGAGGATCGCGCGGCGGGAACGCCCGATCCGGATCGCACCCTGCGCGAGCTATCGCGGGTCTTCCGCCCGGAATTTCTCAACCGAATCGATCGCATCGTCAACTTCCGCCCGCTATCGCTGGAAGTCGCGGAGCGGATCGCTCGACGGGAACTGCAGCAGGTCCTGTTGCGGAGCGGCATCCTGAGACGGGGGCTGACCATCAATACCGATTCGAGCGTGATCACGCTTCTGGTTCGGGAGGGCTATTCACCGCACTTCGGAGCGCGTCCGTTGAAACGCACGGTGGAGAGACATGTGCTTCTGCCCCTGGCCCGTTTCATCGCAGCGAATCCAAACCAGGAATCTGCCGTTCTCAGCCTGGTGGCCCGAGGCAACCAAGTGGACATTCATCTGCTCTCCACGCCGACGCCCCCCTCGGGGCCGGGCGCGAACTCGGTCTCCACTTCGTCCAAGCCGCAGAAGCAAAGCCTGGAAGAAACACCCGAGCTTTTGGATCGGATGCAAAAACTGGAGGGATTCCTGGAGCCGCTGACTGCCAGAAAATCAGAGTTGATGTCGCGCACGCGCGAGCGCGGGTTTTTCGACCAGAAGGCCGAGCGCGAGGCGGTCTTGGAGGAATTGCATCGGCTCGATGAGTTTCTGGCGCGTTGCGCCGCGCTGCGAGAAGGGATCGACCGGTTTAGCGCCAGCCGCGCGGTCCGGAGCCGTTCTCCCGACAAACAGGATCTCTCCTTCGAAGAGCGGAAAGCTGAGCTTCGGTCGGAGCTGGAACAACTGGAACTGGTCTGCCGCAGCGCCAAGGATACTTCGCTGATGGGCGACGCCCTCCTGCTGATCATGCAGGTCAAGGCCGATGGTGACTCCCTGGATGCAGTCCGGAAGTTGGCCGAGACCTACGGCCATATCGCCGCGCGACGCCGTCTTCGGTGCGAAGTGGTCGCGGAACGCTGGGAGGGACAGATCGATGAGGTCTGGCTGCGAATTCCGGGCTTGGGCGCACGGGCCTTGTTTGTCGCGGAGGAGGGACTGCACGAATTCAACCACCGCCGACGGTCGAAAAATCCTCGATCCGGCCGCGAGCAGACGTTTAAGGACTCGGCCATGTTGAGAGTGGAGGTCTTCCCCGGCCAGGGCGATCCTGACCGCCAATTCATGCGCGAGGTCGACACCCAGGTGAGCGTCTCCGCACTGAAGCCCCCTCGCTCGCGGATGGTCGACAGCGCCAGTTGGTCGGTGCGGGTGTTTCATCCGCCCACCCTGCGGTCCATCGAGGTATGGACGGCGGGCACCAAGGATCAGGCGATGAAAACGGCCTGCGAAATCCTCTACTCGCAGGTTCGTTCTGCCGCCGCCACCGAAACCTCGTCCACCCGAGTTGTCCGCCGCTACGATTTGGGCATCGGATCGCGTATCAAAGATCTACGCACGGGGCGTATCACCACCCGCCTCGCTCAGTTCTTCCGCGGGAAGGTGGATCTCGGACAGATCTGAAGGGAGTCCGCCCCCCCAGCCACTCGTCAGGAACTCCTAGGGCGGATTTATGGCAACTCGTCCGCGATGACAGCCGCCCGCCGATCGGCGAGGGACTGGCTGCCTGACGGGCTGAAGTGAACGTTTTTTGGCTGCCGCAGCTTGTAGCATCTGCTCTCGTCGATGGATTGACGGTCTAAAGCTGCCTCCTCAAACAGCACGCAACCATGTCGAATGCTCTCCCGAGGGCGGACCGTTTCTTGAACTCCGCGCGAGTCATCAGACGTGAGACACTTTTGTCCTTCTCGAACTCCCTCACCTGTTCCGCTGCGAATGCGGCGTCATAAATGTTCAGGTTCGCCTCGTCGTTCAGCCGGAAGGATCGGTCGTCAAAGTTGGTTGACCCCACCGAGACCCAGACATCATCGACGATGATGACCTTGCAGTGATACATCGTGGCCTGGTACTCGTAGATCTCGATCCCGGCATCCATCAACGCACCCCATAGGGAGCGCGAGGCGCCCTGAACAAGGGGCGCGTCGGCGTGCGGTCCGGGGACGATAATTTCGATCCTCACACCACGTTCACGCGCGCTGATAAAAGTCTCGATGGCCAGGTCGTCCGGAACAAAGTAAGCCGCCTGTAACCGGATGGTGCTCATGGCGGAAGCGATAGACAAGAGATACATCAAACGCACGCTCTCACTCCCCTCCCCGCGAGAACTTTTGAATGCCTGCGCCAGTGAGTGGCCGACCGGTTTCAATTCCGGAAAATAGCCGTTCCCAAAAAGCACCTTCGCTCGGGTCTTAATCCAATTGTCGGAGAAGGCCGCCTGCATTTGAGCCACTGCCGGGCCCTCCACCTGGTAATGAGAGTCGCGCCAATGGTTCTCGGACTGGGCATGCCCAGCCCACAGATCGGCGATGCCAACGCCGCCCGTGAAACCGATGCGTCCGTCGACCACGAGCAGCTTACGGTGGGTACGGTTGTTGATGCGCGTCACCGTGTACCAATGCAATGGATGATAGCGTTCCACTTCCACCCCAGCGGACTTGAGGTCGTCGAGGTATCGAGTTTCCATCCTGCCAGTTCCAACCCAGTCCAGCAAAACATGGACGGAGACGCCGGCCTTGGCGCGGGCGCACAGAGCCTCCGAAAATGCTTTGCCAATGGCTCCCGACCAATAGATGTACGTCTCGAAGGTGATGGTCTGGCTCGCTCCGTGAATCGCCGCCAGCATCGCTGGGAAAATCTCGTCTCCGTTCTGCAAGGCCTTGATGCGATTTCCATGAAGGATCCCCAGACCCAGCAAATGATTCATGTTCCGGACAAATCTCGGGTCGGTCACCCCAAATTGATGCTTCAACTCGTAGCGAATGTGCTTCTCACTAGCTCGCAAGTTTATCAGGAGAATGGTGCAGAGGAGAGTCACCACCAGCGTGAGGAATACGGCCAGCAGCATCATGATCATCAACTTAAGTGAGCGGGTGCTCGCTTGGGGGTGAATAGAAGGTTGCCTGGAGTGAGTCGTACGAACCCACTCCAGGCGGGGCCTTCTGGGGGCACAAACCTAAATCAACCCTCCACGAGCTGTTGATGGTTTTCAGAATAACGAATTATCGAACCTCGAGTTGATTGTCTACGTTTGCCGAACGCGCGATGGAATTGGCGATGTCCGCGATCATGCGCTTCTCTTCGAGACTGTCGACGGGACCGCGTAAAGTAACCTTGCCCTGGTTGGTAATGACTTTGACATTCTTGGCGTTCACCGACATGTCACCCCCGGCGAGAATGCCCTTGCGAATCTGTGCCGTGATGTCCGTGTCTGCCTGGCTGTTACCCTGGTCCAGCGGGGTCAAGGTTCGGTCGTTTCTATCTCTTACATTTCGCGCAGTGTTGTCGGGCTCCGCCGGGGAGTTCGTGGTGAAATAGGGCTCCACCTTGTATGCGCGATAAACGCTGTCTGAATACCCGGGGCGGTTGAAGTCCGGCCATTCCGTCGATTTGAAGTGCGGCGCGCTGCTCAACAATTCTTTGGTCGTGTCAATCTGCAGTGTGTCGCGTTGGCTGTTGAACCGTAGCGCGGTTGGGGGGATGGCGCTCAGTACATCGCCCATTCCCAGAAATCCACCGGAGGAGACTACGACGGCTACGATGCGACCCGATTGCACATCCACCAACATGTTATCCACCTTCCCGAGACTCTCATCCTGATGGTTTTTCACCGTGGTTCCTATGATTTTGCTGGCTTTCTGAATGTGGCCCAAGCGGGACATGGGAATCATGGACTGGCGCTCCCTGGCCTTGCGACCTGTCTCCCAACTGTCATTCGTCAACCGGTTTTGAGCAACGTCCGCCGAGCCATCCACGTTGCGCACTGCGTCACGAGTGGCGGGGACGTCAGTGCTCCGCTGAACCTCCGCTTCACGACCGTCCTTTTGGCTAGCATCAACATTGTTGATATAATTAAACGCGTCCCCCTGGCCAAAGTGACCGTACACGGAAGACAGGTGATTGGAGCCGGAGTACTCAGCCCACTGTTCATTTTCAAATTTGGGCGCGCCCTTGAGCTTCTCTGAATCCGCATCCAGATGAAGCACTTTATTGGTCCGGTCGTAGTGCAGAGCGCCCGGGGGAACCGCGGTCAGCCTGTCCCCGATGCCGAGGAATCCTCCGGTGGAAAGAATCACTTGGACGATACGCCCGGATTCAACGTCGATGGCGAGTTCCTCGACCTTGCCCAACTTCTTGTTCTGATAGTTGTTAATCGCCATTCCCATGACCTCGCTAGCCTTGACGGCCCCATGGAGTTGATCCGCTCGCCGGGTGTCAGGCGTTCGATCGCGGTTGAAGTTCGTAGTGTCAGTTCGCGACGACGGTGTGTCCTGAGCAAACCCGGTGAGGGTCAAGATGGACACAGCTGAAGCGCTAATAATAAATTGCAGTTCCCGTTTCATTTTTGTGGGGTGTAACAGAGTTTAATTCGTGTGAAGAGCACAGTGCTCGATGACCTGCAACGTAAGTCTCCCTCCCTGGGCGTGCTATAAGGTGTACTCCGGATGCTGAGCCCACGGAGCATGCCGCTCACGCTTAAAACTCCAACTCGCCGACGCGGACGGCCAGTTGCTCGGGCGAGTTGAAGCGTTGGAGATTCTAGAGCTGGGCATTGAGGGAAAGCGCCTCTTGTGGGTGCTTCTAAGCTCGCTGCCTCTCGAATCTTTTCTCCCCAAAGCGGTGGATTTCTCCCGGCTGATTAGCGAGGCGCAAAATCAACGTGACGGAGTCGAGCATTGGAGAAAGACCTGCGCACTTGCGGCGTTCTCGTAGTCAGCGGCCTCTTCTAGGGTTCTGATAAGAGGAGGATCGGTCCGATGGGGGTCAGCCGCGGGTGGCCCGAAGTCCCAGGCGCACGATCTGCTCGAGCAGTTCTGGGTAAGTAAAGCCCGCCTTGAGCGCCGACTGGGCGAAATCTTCATCCGCGGCGAGGATCGGGTTGGGGTTGGCCTCGATAAAATAAATCTCGTTGGCCGAAGTGAGTCGGAGGTCGAGCCGTGCATACCCGTCAATGGTCAACAAACGATAGATGCGTTTGCACACCTGGCCGATAGTGGCAGCAACGGCCGGGTCGAGCCCCTCTGGGAACTGGTTCTCCAAGCCCCACCGCTTCCGGTATTCCTCATCCCATTTAGCCCGGTAAGTCGCGATCTTGGGCTCGTCGGGCGGCACCTGCTTGAAAATCAACTCGCGAATCGGCAGCGCAGTCAGTCGATGGTTTCCCAGAATGCTGACATAGAGCTCGCGCCCTTCGATGTATTCCTCCGCAATCACGTCGGCCAAATGCTTGTCGTGGATGAAGAGGACTCGCTCCTTGAATTGATCGTCGGTCTCGACGAAGGAGGCCTGGGCGATGCCTATCGATGCCTCTTCCTTCAACGGCTTCACCAAGATCGGAAATCTCAGCCGCTTGGGCCGGGCGATGCGCTTCCCGCGGGGGATGATGCAGAACTCGGGAACGTGAATGCGGTGATAGCTCAGAATCTTTTTCGAGATGCCCTTGTGTTTGCAGAGGGTGAGGCCGGTGGAGCCGCAGCCGGTGAAGGGTGCCCCCTGCATCTCCAGGAAGGAGACGATGTTCTGGTCGAAGGACCGGTTGTTTTTGAACTGATCGGCCAGGTTGAAGATCACGTCGGGCTTGAAAGTGCCCAGCTTCTGGCGCAGCAGATCCAGCTCATCGAACAGAGCGAGATACTCTACGGAATGCCCGAGCGCCTGCAGCGCTGCCAGCACGTTAGCCTCGGTTTTCCAGTCGTCGGTCTTGAGCTCAGCGCTGAGGTCCTGATCGAGCACCGTGGGGGCGATGGCATCGAAGAGCGCAAGAATTTTGAGTTTCTTTTTCACGCAGTTTATTTGGTGCGTTTAAACTTTCCCGTGAAGAGATGATTCATCACCAACGTGGTGATGTAGGCGGAAACCTGCAGGCTGTGCTGCTGCCCCTCCGGATGCACATGCAACCCGAGCTGATCGCATCGCTCGATCAGGCGCGTGAGCAGCTTGCTGACGGCGTAGCGGTTCTCGTTGGTCCACCGACAGATCGAGTCCATCAGCGAGCGACGCTCCTGACGCAGCCAAACGGAGGCCTTGACCCGTTGGGCGATCTCGGGTCCGACGGAGAAGAGCTGCTTCAGATCGTTGTCGTAAAAGTCGGGATACGAGTCTTCGAATAGCTTCCGCTTGGCGGCGTAGTAGGTCTTGAGCTTGACGTTCAAGCAATGGTGGTCGGCCACACGGTATTCCGGCCGATGGACCGGTGGCTGGCTTTCAATGGAATGCATCAGCTCGTCGAGGTATTCGAGTTTCGCAAGCGCCTTCCAGCCCTTGTAACGTTCGCGCCAGTTCAGCCCGGGGGTCAGCCAGACGGCGAAGGTTTCGGCAAAATCCTCGTCGGGATGGCTCTGCGCATACCAATCATCGAGATGGACGACGTAGGACCGGCTGTAGGGACGCGGCCGATAGAACTGTGGGGTTTCCTCAAATGAGGTCAGCCCAAAGGTGCGCTGCCACCGCTTTTTCCGGTAAAGCTGATAGGCATAGGCATACGCATGGGCTGCCTCGTGCCGCATCAGCTTCATGAACCATTCCGGCGTCTCGCCCTCCACCTCAAGCATCTGTTTCCGCTCCAGCTTTCGCAGCCGCTCATGCGCCAGGAAGAAGGGAATAAAGATGGCGGGAATACCCACCGGCACGAACCACTCGTCGCCGAGGTGGCAAGGCGGATGGAAAGTCAGCCCTTTGGCCGACAGCTCCTCGTAGAGCTGCTGAATCAACGCTTGTAGCTCCGTGCCTTCGATCTGCAGGCCGAGCTGTGAAATCTTCTTCTCGAGCAGTTGCTCGTCGTCGAGGTTAACCCAGTCGGGGAGGTCCATTCCCCAAGGCTAGGTTCGTTATTCGCCAGGAATCTAGCTAAATGTGGGGCAATCTGTGAAGCCTCGTTAGGTTCCTTGAGTCGGATGATGCAAGTCTTCGAAGCCGGTGGCATCGCTGCGCGATGCTCCGTATTTTTGACGGTTCCGGGGGTGCGAGCACCCCCGGCCATATCTCTTTGAACCCTGCGGGTTCGGGCCCGGCCGACAAAGTGAGAAACGCCGGAGTCACCAGTGACCCGTTGCCCCGAACATCGAGCCGGCCCCCTCGCGGCAAGCGTAACCGCGATCTCCCGCTCAGGAATGTCACGACCCCTTCTTGATCCGCGCCATCCGTGAAATCTGGGGTTAGTCCATTTCCGGTTGTAGGGTTACGGCGCCGGCTCCACCGGAACGATTTCGATCCAGTTCAGGTTGAAATCCGCGCTGGTCATATCCGCGCGCAGGACGTGGGTGCCGGCGGGCAGTTCAAACGTTCCAGATTCCACCGTCGCGTAGGTGTTCCAGTTGGCGGTGCGCGGAACCACCAAATTCCCTGTTTTGTCTTCCCCACCGACCAGGAAACGGATGGTCCGGTTCCCCGACGATCCTCGCGCGGTGCGCGCACGTAGACGGTACGCACCGGGGAAGTCGACCTGGATCGTGTATTCGAGCCATTCACCCGCGACGATCCATCCCACCCCGTGGCCACCGTCCGCGTCCAGGGTCGCGTAAATATCGACGGCATCCTCGCGGTAGAGACCCCCGTTGTTCTGCAGAGTCGTGTCGTGAAAGGCCACACCTTCGCCAGCGTCGTCGAAATTTTCCGCCTCAATACGGGTTGGCCCGCTAACACTGATCGACCATGGCTTGCCATCATTGCCAAACGCAGCCCGCCCTCTCGGTTCCACTCGAACGATTTCGATCCAGTTGAGGCCAAAGCCACCGCTACCCAACTCGGCGCGAAGAACCTGCTCGCCAGCGGCGAGTTCAAACGGACCCGACTCCACCGTGGCGTAAATGGCCCAGTTGCCAGTGGCAGGGATCACCAGGTTCCCCGTCTTGTCCTCGCCGGCGAAAAGGAATCGGGCAGTACGGCTTCCGGAACTGCCCCGCGAAGTCCGTGCGCGCAACCGATAGGTGCCGGCAGCCTCAACCCGGATGGTATAGTGGAGCCACTCGCCGGAAACGACATTTCCCACCGCGTGGGCATCACCTAGGTCGACGGTGGGGCCGATGTCGACATCCTCGAGCCGGTAAGCGCCGAGGCTGTTCTGTGACGTCGTATCGTGGTAGCCGATGCCTTCGCCACCTTGATCGAAGTTTTCCGCCTCGATGCGGGTTGTCCCGGTGGCCTTGATGGGCCAAAGATTGCCGCCGTTGCCGAAGGTCTGGGATTGTCCCGAGCCCTCCGCTTCCGCCACCACTCCGGCGCTCCGGATGCGGAACATAGCCGCCTGTTCCGAACTCGGAAAGGTGTGCGAATAGTTCACGGTGGCTGGCGCCACGGGATACCAGCTGCCGTTGGACAGGTCGTCGATGGACTCGATGACGTAGGGTGGTAGCCCGTTCTTCCATCGGACAGTCCAGGTGCCGTCGGCGTTCGGTTCGAGGTCCGTGATGACGGGATCAGCCCCCGGCAACAAGACCGGGCCGAAGCGAGCCTCGGGCGAAGCATGGGCGTAATGCCCGAAACGGCCCGTGACCCTCTTCAATTCTGGCAAAACCCACGACACGAGAGTGGTCATGCCAAACTTCACCTCGATGACGGTTTGATCGGCCCCCAGACGCAGTATCACGTCATACTCGCGTCCGGCCACCCAGGGTAGCGCGCTGGTTCGCCAGGTCGTGACCCGATCGGGATCCACACCGGACCAGAAATCGGCCCCAGTCGGATCCTCACTTTCGGGCAGGTGAAAACTGCGCAACCGCATCCCGGCGGGCGCCGTGCCCCAGTCAAAACGAGTGTCCGACGTCTGCCGCCAGTCCAGCAGGTGGAACTGGCCCCGGCCCTGATAGCCAAAAACGACGCCTATGGCACCTGAGCCGGAGGTGGCAGTGAGCTTGGTGTGGATGATCTGATCCGAGTTTTCGACTTCGGAAAGCGCAATCGCCGGATCACCCGCCCCCGTCTGACGGAGATGACGGTTGGCCTGATCCAACACCCACGCAGTATTCGTGTCGGACGACGAGTCATACTGGATGACTTCAGAGCCAGCAAAATCGATACTGCCGGGCGGTACAACCGGACTGAGTCCGGCTCGTTGCCGCAGATAGGTTTCCACTTCCAATCGCTCCTGCACCGTAAGCACTCGGTCATAGACGATCCATTCTACGAGATCTCCGGTGAAGCCATAGGTTGCAGTCACGTACTTGCCGAGCACGACGTTGGTGGCGGCGGCCGAATACGCGCGGCCCACCGTGGTGCGGGATTCGATCACCGTGCGGCCATCCACCGCCAAACGGTGGTGATCAGGACCCTTTTCGCCATAGACCTGCGAGAAGACGCGAAGCCCGGTGCCGGGAACCGCGTTCTGTCCAATTCGCTGAGCGGCTCCGTCATAGTGGTAAATGTCATCCCCGCCCTCACGGGCCAGGGTCATCATCAGTCCCGAGAAGTTGATCGTGCCAAAGGCATAGATGTAGCGGTCGCCATTGCTGTTGTTGAGGTAGCGGGCGACCGTGAAGATCGTGGCGTTGGTGAGTGTGCGACCAAGGTTACCATGGAGCCGCGGGGTGCTCGAACTGTTGAAGCGGATCGCTGGAACGCCGGAAGTGGAGTCGGCCACCCAGGTCGGCTGTGTGGCGACCGAGGGAGCACTAAAGACAAATTGGTTCGGAGATTGGTCGGTCCAAGAGATGACGTTGGTACCGTTGGTCAGGCTCAGCCCGGCATCTGCCCGAAGCCAGACGAGCAAATTCTGACGAGCAGGCAACTCGCCACCCAAGGCTCCAGCATCATCAACCCCATCGAGAAACAGAACCATTGTCCCGATCAGCTTAGGGGAAGAGAGAGGACGGCTTAGGGTTAGCGGGTACACGCTCGCGATGGTGGCAAACTCTTCGTCAACGCCGCCCGGATCGAGCACGATCCGGTCGCCTACTGCGAAGAACGGCAAACCGTTGGTCACTCCGAGCTGTTGCGGGCTAACCACGGGGAGGACTGTCGATCCTGCCCGCAGGTCCTGCGTGATGTAGGTGTATGGCGCAATTTTGAATCCGGCTCCGGGTTCCTCTGACCGAATCTCGGCCGCCGAAACGGGCCACCATTGTCCTCCCTGTCCTCCTTCCGGCGTCATTTCCCGAGTGTTGACATAACCGGCAGCAATCAGGCTGGCCAGATCGGCCTCCAGAGCCGCATCCACCTCGACATCCTGCAGGCGTGGCCCAGCACTGGGGAGCACTTGCATGCCTGCACCCATAGGCAGTCCTTGAGGTTGTATGGTCTGCGTTTGACCGGAAGGAGGCACGTAGATCTCGGGCTGGCCATCCGGTCCTACGCGCACCAGTCGCCCATCACGGCGATCAACGACGGCATCCAGATCGTCGACCATCCTAGCCACCGTGGCGACAGCAACGATCGGGGGCCCTTGGTAGGTGATCACCGCCGAAGTTGGAAGAACCGGCGTCCCGGGACGCGCGGCGCTGGAGACTTCGGAAATCACTCCTTCAAGGTAGGCGAACTCGCCATCCCCCACCTTCAGCGCAGCATTCGCACCTCCTTCAATGACCGACAATTCATCCTTAAACTGAGTCGTGAGCAGTTGTCCGTTGGGCGTGGCCGTTAGCATTTTCTCGTTTTCTCCCAACGGCGGCGGAGAACAGCAGCGCAGAAACTTATCCCGCAAATCCTTTAGGTAGAACGTGAATGATTCCCCGTGCTGCATCCCGGCAGCCCGCATCTTTTGATAGATCCGGATCCGAGTTGGGAGATCGGGCAGGCTCCCATCCAGCTTGAACATGCCGAGGAAGTCGATGTCGCCTCCAATCGGCAAGAACCGACCCGACTTGTAAGCATCTTCCATCTCAAGAAGGTACCCGTAGCGCGGCGGTTCCCCTTCGAACGCCGGGGGTAGTTCTTCACGAGTCAGCTTGGCTGCCCGGTTCCGGTTCTCGTTGGGAATGTCGTCAAAACCCAAACCGTTCTTTTCTCCGTAGAAATCCACGTTGACGCCGTCATTCTTATACTTTCTGAAGTTCTTCACCTGTTTGGGCCACTCGTCCATTTGGAAATGAAGCCGCTCGCGCACTTGCGCCCGGAGATCTATCGAGTCAGGGCCGGGCCCGTTCAATTCCGGGATACGATCCAGGTACTTTTCCACCGCCAGGTCCCGATCAAATCCCCTGGGAGTCCACGGAATGGGCGGGGAAACAAGCGCGCACAAACCTTCATACTTCTTCGGGTAGCCAAGAAATCGGACATCCAAGTCACCCACGGTCTTGATGGAAACACCGTGAGGCTTGAGCAAGGCCTTACCGGCATCGATCAAGGCTGCCGCGGCTGGCGATCGCGAACGGAACGCCATGAGAACTCCCTCTTCCTCGGCAATCTTTAGAAACGCATCTATCTCTCTTCTCAGAGCACCGTAGCCATCCCGCCAGATCCGGGGATGTGGGAGCGTGTCGATCCCGGTCGGGAGCACATCGCTCGTGGGCAAGTCCTCGATGTTTCCTCGCGAGGCGAAGTCATCGACCGCGGCAGCTAGATTGTCGCCCTTCTTCTTGATCGACGCTTTCAGGGCCGCTTTGGCGGCGCTCTCGGCAGCTTCCGACATCAACATGGCCTTTCGTGCGGAGCGAGCCGCCACCAGCGCCTCCAGAGGCATGTCTATGTTCTCACCGGTAATCCGCGCCATGCCCCCCGCAATCGCTTTCAAGTCTCCGGATGTTACCGTCTCCAAGGTGAACATGAGGTTTCTTTCAATCGCAGGACCAATCGATCCGGCAGCTAACTGAATTCCTTGCAGCGACTCGACGCCGACCTCCTGAAGCGCCTGGAGATCGAGCAAGAGTTCCGTCTCCAAACGGGCAAGGGCCGCTTCGTCTCCAAGAAGTGCCTTGATGGCTTCTCTCGTGGCCCACGCCTTCCAACCGAACAACCGCCATCGGGCCACGGCAAGTTCGCGAATGCCCGACGCTGTGAGCATTCCCACGTCCGCCAGGCCCCCGCCTAGATTTCCCAGGCCTTCGTAGAAGCGGCACGAAACGAAACCACCAAACGATAGATCGGTGGGACAGACCAACCACGGATCGTGGATCTCCGGAACCCCCGCCAGGGAGATGGCGTGTCGAGCGGACCACCCATCCTGTTCAACGACTTTGATGGTGGTGGGGTCCGCTCGCCTGGGTTTCGGATCTTCTCCATGGATGTACGCGTGCACCGCATAGTTCACAGCGAGGGTGGACGCCTCAGCAACTTCCGCCGTAGGCAGAATTGCGGAAACTTCAACTTCCTCATCTGGCGCGAGCATGAATTCGGTTGGACTGTCGGGTGTGCGCCCACCAAATCCCTTTTTGACGAGATACCCCCCGGTGCCATTGCCATCCGTTGAAGGATAAACAACCACGCCAATCATTTTGCCCTCGTCCAGAACCTCTCCCTGCCTGGTAACGAACTTGGAAACATTCTTGAGCGAACCGAAAACACGTACGACCTGTCCCGCTTTGTAGGGACGGTCTTCGATGTCAAAGCGTGCCTCCAGCAACGTTTCCCCCCCCACGTTCACAAGGCCTTCCCCGCGAGCCTGCACGCCGGCGTCCCCCACTTTTCCCTGCACCAGGATGGATGCTTCAGCATAGGACCGGTCGGAGGCCACATAGACATTCGTGCGAAGCACTGCGTTGGCGACGCCGGGCGCGATCGTGCCGAAATCGCCGGTAGGAACCCCGGTCGGCGTTATCCATATGTTGAGATCTCGCGCCAGACTCGTCAGCCGGATCGGGTGATCATTCACGACCACCGCCTTCACCTCCGTCACCTCTTGCTTGGAGACGTTCGTAATGCCGACGACCAATTCCAACCGCAGGTCGAGTTCGTTGGTTTTCCCGTCATTGTTGTTGTCGGCGCCCAACTGCACCCGCGCAGGCCGCTGCTCAATGCCCACGATCAACGAGGTCACCTCCCCCTGCTCCGTGTCGCCGAACCCAAACACCGAACGACCACTGTCGTCCTTGCCCAGCACGCTCGGAGCCGTGAGAGCGAACTGCCCTGCCTTGGTCGCTGTCAAAGTCCAGTTGAACTCCCGCGGTGGATCGCCCGGCGCTAACGTGCCGATGGGCGTCTCCGAGGGCGCGCTGACGATCGTGAAAATGTCCGGAATCGAAAGCGCCGGACCTGAAAAGGCGAGATCCGACAGCCTCCCCACCCCTTCGGCAGTTGATTGCACCGTCACACTCACCCTAAAGGTCTCGCCCAGCTCAACACGGTTGCGGGAATGCTTGTTGAACAAGCGAACCGATACGACCGGCTTCGGAGCCGGAACGGTGATATTGCGCGTCGCGCGATTCGTCAGCCCGTCGGGGTCCGTGGCGGTGAGCGAGACGGCAAAGCTCCCCGGTTTGGTGTAGCGGTGAATTTCCTTGTGCCCAAAGCCATCCGATCCATCGCCGAACTTCCATTCCTCGATCAGCGGTTGATCCTCCGGATCTGTGGAGGTGGACAGGAATTCCCACACACCCGGTTCCGACCCGCTAGCCGTTGAAGTGAAGTTAGCTTTCGGCGGCTTCGGTTGATACTCGGCGTACCACTCAGGCAGACCCTCGCCGATGGTGTGGTTGCATTCGGGGTTAGCCCAGGCCGGAGAGTCGCTGCCATTAAACCAGGCGGTGAAACGGAAGCGGTTGTCGGCATGCAAGCGCCAGGCGCCCGGGTTCTGAACGCCGGGGATAAAGGTGCGGTAATCGGAAATGTTGGTACGTCCCTTGTAGACCGGAAAGGAACCATACAGTACGATCCCGCAGCTAATGCGGGAACCGTCTTCGGAGATGTTGTAGTAGCGGACGCGCTCCTTCGTGATCGGGATCACAATCGGAGGCACCTGTTGGGCCAGGACCGGCTCACCGAGCAGCCCCACCAGACACGCCGCCAAGAGAATAGGACGTAGAGATTTTGACAGCAGTGAGCGCAAGGCCTCCAAGAATGAGCGGGGATTCATAACAACTCTGATTAGAGCAGATACTAACCGGATCAGCTGGCAAGGCAAGCAGGTTCCGGAGGTCCCGGAAAAGGGGCGGGTGAAGATAGAGGTGGAGTCGCAACGGACTCGGTGCCCTTATGCCGGGCTTTCAGCCCTTGATGGGAGGGGATGCGTACCTGGGGTTGTTCACCCCAGGCTGGGATAGCACGCACCGTTGGTGCTCCAGGGCGACGAGCCGCCGTCCCAATACCAAACCCAGCCCAAGACCCTAGTCCCAGATTCCTACGGGAGTCATCACTGGAGTTGGAGCCCGCGGGCCACCGGCCCAACCTCATCTCAGCCTGGGGTGACAACCCCAGGTTGCGTCAACCCGCACACGCTGAGGGCTGCAAGCCCGAGATACGGCCACCGAGTCCGTCGCGAACTCACCCCCCTTCTACCCCTCTTCAATTAACACCCGGGCGAGGACCGGCGGGCGATTTGCCACCAGTGAATGCGAACAACCAGCTCCCAGCTCCGCCAGGGGCAAAAGCTAAGGCGGTCATCGCAATTCCTCTGCGATGACTGCCGCCACGCGCTCGGCGAGGAACTGGCTGCCTGACGGGGTGAAATGCACGTTCTTGGGCTGCTGCAGCTTGCTCAGCAGCGGTTCGCACTGAGCGAACAAATCATGGACCCGCACGCCTTCGCTTTGCATTAAGGATATCGCGGCCGCGTTGTAGCGTGGCGGATCCGAGGGGTCACGGAAGGGATTGGTCGTCCCGGGCGCCACCGGCGTCGTGGTCGCGAAGATCAGCTTCGCACCGGTGGCCTTGAGTTTCGGGATCATGGCCTGCAGGTTGCGACGGTAGGCCTCGAGATCCGCTTGCGGTGGGTCCGCCGGATCGCTGGAGTTCTGGCCTGACCCTGGGACTTTTACCCGCTTCAGGTCGTGCAGCCCCCAGTTGAAATAGATGACATGCCACTTTTGTCCCTTGAGCCACTCGTCCAACTTGAGGACTCCGAGTGTCGTGCCCTCGCAGTTGGCGGGATTGCTGCCGTTGGGTGTCAACGGACGGAACACGTTGGCTTTACCCTGGATCAGGCTCCTCACTTGCAGCGTGTATCCGATCGAGATCGAGTCACCCAGGATCAACACGTTCGGCAACGAGGGATCAGGCGTGCCCGCCCACGCGGGCGCAGGAACCGAAGCCTTTTTGCCGCTAGGAGCAGCTGGGGTGGAGCTGTTTCCGATCGCTTCCTTGACCTTCAGTTCGGTCGGCTCGGGGCCGGATCCCGCGACGGCACCCAGGGCCAGGTGGCCCAGCGTTAGTGTCAGCAAAAGAGAGATCAGGAGGCTTTGTTTCATGCGCGGATCGAGGTGGCTTAAGGACTGCATTCTGCCCTCTCCGGAGCCTAGGGTCAAAGCTGGAATTCGCCGACCGAAGCCACGGTGTGTGATTCTTTCAGGGGGGCCTGAAAGGGAATCGTCACCCAGGCTAAAGTCTCCAAAAACTCTGCAAGAAGGTTGCAAAATCCCCTCACATCCGCCAGCATCCTCATGCCTTATGTCGTTCATCAAAAGATTCTCCCCAGGGTGGATTGGATTGCTTCAACTGTTGCTCCTCGCGTGCGCCCAAGGCGCGATGGCACAAGCGCCAACTATCCTCACGGTCACTCCAGCGAACGGAGCAACAGGTGTCTCGACGAACAGCGACCTCGTGTTTGTCTTCGACAGGGATATGGACACACTGGGCGTGGTGCCAATCGGCAGTGTTCGGCCCGCCTTGATCGGCAACTTTGAGATCAAGCTCGCTAACGCGTTTTTTACGGGGACGTGGGGAACCGGCAAACGAACGCTCACGATCAAGGGCACGCAGCCTTTCCCGCCCGATACGCTGATCGAATGGACCTTGAACCCTCCCGGCGGAACATTGTTTCCGCCCCTGGCCAGCGACACCAAAACCCCGCTAGCCACCGTTTCCGGAAATTTCAGAACCGCCGCCCTTTCTGTGAATGGCCCGGCTCCAACGTTGGTGTCGGTCACACCCGCGGTAGGAGCGACCAACGTCCCTCCGACCAGTCCCATCACCTTCTTGTTCGATCTCGAAATGGATACCAACGTGGTATTGACGGCTAGTTTGGCGCCCATCCTGATCGGCAACTATGAGTTCAAACCGTCCACCGTCCCCATGTCGTCGGGCGTCTGGAGTGCCGACAAGCGATCGCTCACCTTTTCCCCCCTCACCGTGAGCCTCCCGGGCACCACCGTGAGTTGGACACTCAACCCGGCGGGCACCAGAGCACCTCTGACCAGTGCCGTCGGAACGCCGTTGGTCAGGATCGGCGGCAGCTATCGAATTGCCCTCAATTCGGGTGCGAACACCAACGAAACCTGCGGTGGAACGAATGTTACGGCTGGGTACTACACCATTAACAAAAACATAGGGCATACCCAAATCGCAGCGGATCGCGTCATCCCCACCGGAGATGCCCCGGCGGCGTTCCAGGCTTTTGCCACTAGCCCGCCATTGAATGTCGGTGCCTCGGGCAAAGTGCTTTCCGCTTCGGTGACGCCTCCGGGAGGCAACACTCTGACGCTTTCCAACCTCTTTGGGATCGGCTTCACTTTTGCCGCCACTCCGACCACCGAAGCGCTTTTGGATACGAGCTATCCGCCCGGTCAATACCAGATGCGCCTGACTCAGGAACAGGTGGGAGGCGCCGCCATGGAATCGACCGTCACCATGAACATGCCCGCCGCGCCGGCGAGCATTCCCACCATCTCTAATTTCGCAGAGGCGCAGACAATTGACCCCGCACAGAACTTCATTTTGCGGTGGAACGCGTTCACGCCGCAACGGCCGGGGGCGTTCATCAGCGTCATTATCGTCGATTCGTTCGGTAGTCTCGTTTTCCAAGCGCCCAACTTCTGCGTCCCCCGTGCGCTCGCGCCGACCGACACCTCAGTCGTGATTCCGGCGAATTACTTCAAAGCTGGCTTCAGCTACAGCGCGACCTTGCAATTTGGGTATAACTTCTACCTGTCGACCAACGATGTTCCGAAAATGAGCGGCTTCGGTTCCGTCAGTCGGGCGACGACATTTCCGTTGAAGGCCACCGGCAGCGGCACCCCGACCGTGCTTCCCGCGACCTTCCTCACGTATCGTCTCTTGCCCAACGGCCATCCCGAACTGACCCTCTCCGGAACCGCCGGACAATCCTACGCCATCTTGCGATCCTCCTCGTTGCCGGGAACGGCCTGGGCGCAAGTCGGAACAATCACCATGAGCGCTATCGGGACAGCCACCTATGAAGATGCCACCGCCGTCGGGCAACTCCCCGCGTTCTATAAGGCCGTCGGTAACTTCATCGGCGTAGGCAGATAAGCCTCCGCCGCCCGGGCGGCAAAATCGGTCGCGCGGACAGCTCGGTCTGTTCTGGAAGTCAATGTCCGCCGGCGACAGTGTAGCCGAGCCGACGAAGATCCTCCGCTAGATCCATCTCCATTTGCACCGCTGCTTCAAACGGCATCGGATTTAAATGATCGTAAAGTTCCGGCAGCAGTCGGACACCGTAACGCGTCACGACCCACGCCGCTTTGATTCCCGCCTTGTGATTGGCAAACCGTTCGTCCGGCAACAAGCCGGTCATCCCGACGTAGACACAGGGCATCTTGGGATCGCGATGCGGGTTGTCGGCACGAATCTTTCGGATCCGACCCGCCGCCGAATCCAGCAACACCACATAGACGTTGTGGTGATGCTCCTGTTGAACCTTCGGTCTAAGCGGCTTGAGCGTGCGGGGTTTCATCAAGTGAGGGACTCGGAGTTACATCTCCTCATTCTAATCTAAGGTCTTCAGCGGAAGCCGACTCATATTTCATTCCCTAGGAGGGCGAGATAGGACGGAAGGGTTGTCAAAGACTGAGTCGTCATTTCGAGGTCGATGATAGGTAATGCCGCCGCTCTTTCTCGGAAAGCTTCTCAATGGCGTAGCGCAGCATGGTGCGCGGCATTCGTGGAGCATGGGAATTCAGGAAGGTTCGAAGGACGGATAGCTCGCGCTTCCCGATCTCGCGCAGCATCCAACCGCAAGCCTTGTGCATGAGGTCATGCCGGTGCCCCAGAAAGGTTTCGCACAGCTGGAGGGTGTCGTTAAAATCGCCCTCACGAATGAACGTCTGGGTCGCCAGCACCGCGATGCGTTGTTCCCAAAGGCTCGACGAGGCGGCCAGCCGTTTCAAAACCCGTCGGTCCCGCTGAAGTAGCCAGACACCGAGGATGTGCGGTGCGCTGGTGTCCACGAGATCCCAGTTGTTGATCCATCGCGTGTTGGCCAGGTAAAGATCGACAAGGTGTTTCTGACCAGCCTCGTCTCGCTTCATTTTGCCGAAACGGCGCACCAGGATGAAGAGAGCAAGCAATCGCTCCTCGTGCCACTCCGAGCACAGCAAGGAGAGCAGGTCGGGCTCGCTGAGGGCGTCGGTCGCAGGAAGAAGTGCGCGGACCTGCGGCACACTTAACCCCAGAAACTGATCACCCTCGCCGTATTCGCCCGGCCCCGTCTTAAAAAACCGGCTCGAGCTTGCAGCTCGCACCGGATTGCCCAGCGCGTGCAGTTCCCGCCGTAGGGATGTCAGGGGATTGGGTGGCGAGGCAGCTCTCATTCGATTCGGGTTTAGGTCGCAGAAGGTAATACTGGTTCTGGACGGCTTGGGAGAAGCTACGCGTTCCCAGGGAGAAATAGAATGGCAAAGGGGATCCCCAGCCGTGCAGGGGTGTGATTAGACGTGGGTGAGCCTCAGGTTGCGCTCCGCGTGACGAGGTAGGGCGAAACTCTGTTGAGCCCCTGAATGCCAAACGTTCGAAAGGGTTGAAGGAGCCGCGGCGAGAAGCGGACAGGGATAACCTACGTTGAGAGGCCCTCATCGGGGGGCAACCTTCCCTGTGCAGCTGAGCCTGGAGCCCTGGTGGGCTCAACAGAGTTTCTCCCTACCTTGGTGACGTAGCCTTTACAAGCCTCACCCGGAAATCACCACACGCGTCGTGCCGACCGAAAGTTGCGTGGCCAGGCCCAAACCGCTCAGGCTGCCCGCCCGCCGTCGCTCCTCGGAGGAGCTATGGCGTGGCATTTTTTGCAGCGGATGCAAAAAATGGAGCCAAAGAAGGGGATTGAACCCTTGACCTACGGTTTACGAATCCGTTAGCGGCTTTCGGATGATTTCGCAAAAATCCGCTTAGCAGCTCGAAATCAGCGACTTGCTTCGGCATCCCAATTTTGAAACCAAGAAGATAAACGACGGTTAGCGAAGCCGGACTGTCTGATATTGTCTGATACTTTGTCGCGTTTTGCGGTTAAGCGTTGGTCACTAATCCAAAGAACAGTGCTGCCAAGCTTGCCTTGTGGCAGGGCTGGTGAGAGAAACAGAGCGCCGCCCGGGCAGGCTTAGTCTGCTTTTTTCCATTCGCTCACACATCATCCGTGCCTCCGGCAAGCTGCCTGAGTCTACACCAACAACTCAACGAAGGTGAGGCAGCGCGGATTTCTTTTGCTGATTCAGCTTCCATCCGCACAGCGTTTCTCTAGAGTCATCACTTGATGAGGAAAAATCCATCTGGACGTGACCATTACCATTTGTGCGTGATCTTGGACGTTCTCCGGTCTCGACGAAATACCAACCGCGTGATGGCTTTGTTGCCGTTTCTTCTCCCCCTCTTACTTTGTTTAGGCCTACAGGCTCAGACCCCACCAGCTTCCATTGCCGGCGACGGGTTCCTCATCGACATTAACAGCGGTACCCCACCGCTCGGGACATCAGGCTATTTCCTGCTGCTTCCTGCAAACAGCGGGAACACGTATCAGGCCATTGGAATCTACGGTATACCCGATTTTCAAGGCACTTACTCCTACAGTCGTGCAAGCGGATCTATGGCCACAATTGACCTGGTCAGCTCCCAAGTTGGCCGGGGAGAAATAACCGTGGATTTTCTAACATCGAACTCAGGGCTCTATTCTTTTGATTCGATATCCTTTCCGGGCCTCAACCAAACCGGCGAGTTTCTAGGAGCAAGCGTCAACGCCCTTGGTTCGCTTTCTGGGCTTACCATTTCTTGTGCGATCCAAGATGGTATTTCGCCGTTCTCCTCCGCAGGCAATTTCCGCTTTTTAATCCCTTCCACGGGAAATCGTTACCGGATCCAAGGTGAAATCGGGATTCCCGACAGCGCGGGGACTTACTCTTACACCTTGGTAAACCGCAGTACCGCTCGAATGCGAATCTCTGATTCGCTAATAGGGACAGCCGATATTTATGTCGGATTCTTCGGCTCACGACACGGTGGTTACGCCCTGAGAACCGCTTCGGGTTCCTTCCAACTTGGAGAGTTTACCATTCCAGATGAAGTTCCCCCGACTCTGACCTTCATAGCTCCCACGGCAGGACAACGCTGGAGCAATTCAGTGTTCCGCGTTGAAGGTCGAGCCGCGGACAACGACCAAGTCGATGCGGTCTTTTACAGGGTAAATGGTTCCGATTGGTCCCCTGCCTCTACGTTGGACCAATGGGCGAGTTGGTCCGCAGATGCCGTATTGAATCCAGGCAGCAACCTCATAGAAGCCTATGCGAAAGACGTGAGTAACAACACTTCGACGATTCCAAGCCGTTCGCTTGTCTACATAGTTACCGCCCCCATGGCCGTCCAGATCACTGGCAAGGGAGCAATCTCTCCTAATCACGACGGAAAACTGCTCGAGTTCGGAAAAACCTACAGCATGACTGCGACGCCCGGTCCGGGCTATGCCTTTTCAGGCTGGACTGGGAGTCGCAACACCAATGCAGCCACCATCGTTTTTACCATGGAGGTGGGATATTCTCTCTCTGCTAACTTCACTGACGTTGGCAAGCCCCTCATCACCATAACACAGCCAAAGCAGAACCAGATAGTCAGCAACGCTGTAGCGATAGCCATCGGAAGCTCCTCGGACAACAGCCAGGTTTCTAAAGTGTGGTTGGACCTCAACGGGCAGGGATGGAAGGCGGCTTCCTCTACTAACACGTTTACTCAGTGGACTTCAGAACTATTACTCTCCCCGGGAACGAACTCGCTGCGTGCGTATTCTGAGGATCCATCAGGAAACCACTCCACGACGGGATTGGTCCGATTCACATACGTACCGAGCGATTTCCTGCGAATACAAAGCATAGGGCGTGGTTCCTTAACTCCGAACTACAGCAACGCCCTGCTCCAAATCGGAAAACTCTATAGCGTAACGGCCAACGGCGTCGGGGGGTTCGCTTTTACCAATTGGGTTATCTCGACCAACTTTACTGAAGGGCACGTGAGCAACGCCAACACGCTCAAGTTCCTAATGCAATCCAACCTAACCCTAGTCGCAAACTTCAAGGACATCACCAAACCCACACTCAGCATTCAACTGCCTACCGCAAATCAGCGCTTCTCCAACGCTATAGCCACGGTTAAGGGCACAACCACAGACAACTTCAAGGTGGCTATGGTTTATGTGCAGAACGGCAGTGGCCCATGGCAGCTGGCGGCGTCCACGAACCAGTACACCAACTGGAGCTCGACCGCACTTCTGAGTGCCGGAACCAACACGATACGAGCATACTCGGTTGACCAGGATGGGAACCGATCGATCACGAATACCGTGCGTTGCACGTCTCCCAGTTCCTTCATGCTCCAGTTGAGCTTAGAGAGAATCCTTCTCCCCACTACCGGAACTGAGTTCCATCTCTTGCTCAATGCGTCGTCGAATCTCTTGGTCCAGGTAGAGTCCTCCACAAACCTGGTCAGCTGGTCGACGATCACCACACTCCGAACCTCCAACGCCACGGTTCGGATTGCCGATGAAGCCTCTACGACAAATGGATGGAGATTCTACCGGGCTCAAGTTCCCTAACCAGTGTGCCGGTTCGAGTTGGAGCGGGCCTTTGATCTGCCCGCGCAGGACCCGGTTCTCGGTTACCAAATACTAATTGTCGCGTAAGCGCTGATTTAGCGAGCCCCTGGCGGATAGTGGCGCGAGCCGGTATGGAGGCGTCGCATGAAGTCACCGCTTAAGTTCGTTCGAATTTTCGAGCACTACTCGCTGTGGAAAACCAATTGTCATTACACACTCATAGATCGCTTTCCCACGACAGTCCTATCCCACGGCCATTGGAGTCGCCTTGTTGTGGAAGGGGTAAATGAGATCCCGAAGGTCGGGGGCTTGCATCATCACCACCCTCAGTAAGCTGCCTGTGGTTACGTCATGTCAGCTAGCAATTCCGTGCAAAACTGATCGCCGTCCAGGCACTCCAGTTTTCGGCGTCCGGCAGTAATGCCTTTCGGGATCCCATGCTCCCCGAGCCATCCCTTCACTCACAACCAACGGGGGCGTTTGAAGGGAGCTAAAAGATACAGCGGCCAGCCAATTCAGGTGAACGTCCGGAGCGGTTGCTTGCTCGTAAAAAGTTTCGCCTTTGCCGGATTGGAATATACAAAATCACAAACTGGTTGAGGTTCAACGGTGCCTAAGCCGTACACGACAATCGACTTATATCCCCCGCTGAACGCATGGCCGTGGATTGGCGATGTCGGCAGCATCTTTCGCCTCTAGCCACGATCCAATACGCCGGCTATCGCTCTCAGAACGTCCTCGCGCGTCGCCTTAACACCAAAACCTATCAACGCATGCTTCCCTTCCCTGACCCATTCTCCAAGAGCCGCATTGTTAGGATTGCCATCCTGGGCGAGTTCCAAAGTGAAAATCCGAGCGGCAACTGAACCTTGCGTCCACGCTTTAGGATCATTTCCACCGCTGGTCTGGACCACTGCTACAAAGTAGGCCTGCGGGGATTCCTCGGGGGTGGGCATCGACACCAAAGCACAGTGTCGCCCGCCGACGAACTCCATCGACATGGCCAAATCGCTCACTCGCCGAAAGGTCATTCCCTCCGCAAGCGGGTTCGGATGAGGCCGCACCAATTGGTAACGAGTCTCGAAAATCGCCGACCATCGCCGTTGGATAAAATCAGTCGGCTCATCCTTTCCACCGGGCATCTCCTCATTCAGCAGATAGGAGAACCACGCAAACGGATTCTGCCAGACGTAACCGGGCAGAAACTGATGCGCGAAGGCGTAATGGACTTTATTGCGAAGGACCGCTTCAGGATAGAACTCCCGAAAGGACTTCGTGATTTGAGTGATAGGTATCTCCATAAGCATCCGATTTTTACAAGGTTATGTAGAACGACGCCTCGAGTTTGTCGTAATCTCACTCCACCAGCAGGCGCAAAAATTTGGTCCCTAGAAACGCGGGTAGCTTCCATTTCGTCATGCCTCCCACGAAATCGAAGGCACAAAACCTGACACCTTCAGGCGAGTGCGGTTCGAGTTCCCAGTCGTCAAGGTCCGTCGAATATTGAAGGGTGTAGATAAACCCAGGGCTATGATAGAAAGAGATGCCGATGGTGCCGACGGTGTCACTGTAGATATTAAGTTTGGGTGTATCCAGAAAATCATCTCCCAAGCGGTGATGCATCACCAGGCCATCCCCGACGGCCACAACTGCAGAACGTCCGTCACTGGCAACACTCCGTATAGATCGCGTCACGGGAGGCATGGTGTCGACCGCGAAACCCAACTCGTCCACATCCAGTCTCCAGAGCTGCGGAAGTAGCCCTGAATTCATGTAACCGTGCCCATCTCCGATAAGAAAAATGTCTCGTCCAACCGTCATAGCATCCTGAATCACAGGAACACCTAAAAAATTTCCCCTATTGCTGCAATCAGCGATCGGGGAGTAACCGAAGCAACCCTCTTCCGAAAAAAACAGCACCTTATTGTGGACGGAAGCGATAGCTGAGAAAGCTTCACGTGAGAATGGGTCAAGACTTCCGGCTGTAGTCCAAGGGAGTTCATCGAGAAAGCCTGCCCTCTGCAAAATCTCGTCGCTTGCGAAGTAACGTCCTCCAACGGCGATGACATCATTCAAGACCCAGGTCTCAAACCGATATCGTTCCTCCCAGTGAAACCCGTCCTTGGAGGTAAACGCTGTATTAAACGGGCCCCTTTGAGTCACGAGCAGGAACTCATCCTGGCCAAACAACACTCGACCATGAAGCAACTTCAGTCCGATGTCCACGTCGACCCAATCCAGCCCGTTGCTTGAGACCAGGAGGCGATCCGAATTGCAGACGAAGATGCCATTGCCGTAAGCAACCGAGCGTAAGTTGGTAGCCGGCTCGAACTGCCATTTTAGTCCATCGGGCGAATATCCCCTGACATCGGGCCCGACCGCCACGAAGCCCTTCTCACCACCCGCGACACTGAAAAGACCAGGAGCGGGCGAGGATAAAATGTTCCAGGTGAGAGCGTCCGCTGAGGTGAGGACGAGTCCCTTGGCCCCAAACACCCACCACACTCCCCGCTCATGCTGAACGCGGTCCAGTGGTGCTACAATCCCGCTGTCTCGAGACGTCCAGGTGGCGCCATCAGTGGAAGTGAGGATCTTACCGCCCTCCCCGACGGCGACAAAGACTCCCTCGGCCGCAGCCACGTCGCTCAACGAACGAGCTTCGGGGTGTACCGCAGAAGACCATGATGCACCATCATCCTTGGACCACAAGATGGCCGCCGACGGTCCAACCGCAACCCAAATGGAACCGGATCTCGCCAGGCCGATGGGAGTTGTTTGCAGAGCCGGTCCGGAAAGCCGCCTCCAGCGAAGGCCATCTTCGCTCTCATAAAGCACCTTCCCTCCAAAACCAGCCGTAAACCTCCCTTCGCTGAAGTGAAGCAAGCGAACACGTTCAATCGGGGGGTCAACCGGTTGACTCTGGACCCAATGCTCCCCATCCGTGCTCACCAAGCAGCCACCCAGGCCCTGGGAAGTGCGCACCTCATAGGGGACCACAAATCGCCCATTGCCGAAGGCGACATGCTCGACTCCAGACACATGACTCCGTCCAGCGTCCGACAGGGTCCATCGAGAACCGTCCCTAGAAAACCAAATGGCCGTATGCTGGGTACCGTCCGTCATCCAAACGTATCCGACGCGCACCATCACACCATTGCCTTGGGCAAAATCTAAGGTGAACTCGTCTGGGTTCGGATGTTCCACCGACCAGTCCACC
>JAEUHE010000021.1 GCA_016793885.1 Verrucomicrobiales bacterium | reverse complement strand
CTGATACGCGAAGGCCAGAGCAGAATTGGCGATACTGGCGATGGCAGTGCGCGACTGGCCGATGCCGGTTTGAGCGATCTGGAGGAGGGTCTCGCCAACCCCGGAGATGCTCAGAATCGAGGCGGCATCGCCTAAACGATCCTTGGTCTGCTGGAGCTCCTGGATAGTTTGGGCCATCCTGGCTAACTGGGCTAAATGGTTAGTAATTGTGACAAACTCAAGCAACGGATCGTGAACGACGGCTTGCCCGAGGCTGCATTGGAGGCCCAAGGCCATGACCAGGGCGATGGATAGAGTAGTTTTCATTGATGTATTTCGATCCATTGGGTGGCGGGTTCCAGCCGCACACCGTCTTGGGTGACTCGTTCGGGGAGCGGAACCGGGACCTGCAATGTCGACGACGTTTTCGGGCGATGCCGCTCCTGCTGCTGGAAGTAGGTCTCTTTGGTTTCCTGGCCGCGACGTCGCTGCGTGGTCGCCTCCTCCGCCTTCTTGTCCCGGCTGAGTTTCCAGGCCCGGGCACCTTCTGCGGCACCAATGCCTGCCACAGTTCCGAGGGCGGTGTAGCCGGGGTCGCCCTTGGAAAGCTCAGAGGCTAGCCGACCGCCCCCTGCGCCTGCAGCGGCGTCCGTGAGCAGACGCCCCCAAGGGTTGGCGCAGCCGACCGTCGAGATAAGGGCAAGGAGCACAAGAATCCTCATTGCGAAGCCTCCTGAATCTTTTGAATCACATCGCTCGAACCTTTCATGTCCTGACGGCGCTTGGCGACGTGGGTGGGTGTAGAGCAGCTCGCGTAGTACATCTCCCGGGAAGGCCGGTGATGTACCACACCGCAGATCGGCTGCGGGGCATGGCGGACGAACAGCGTAAAAGCGGAGTAGCCAGTTTTAGCAGGCTCCGCGAACGATTTGATAGTTTGAGTCACAGAGACGGGAAGACCAAGGTCCTCCGCTAGTCCTGTTAGGTCGGCTATGTCATGTTGTCTCAACAAAAGGAATTGCTGTGAATTTCCCATGAGACTTGCGCGAATCGGCAGCTGGCGAATCCGGCTGTATTGCTGGATGACAGCTGCGTAGACCGCGTTGAATTTTCGTGCCTCCTCATAACCGTGACTCAACAGGGAGTCTGCCCCAGGGAGGTCCAAGAACTTCGATGCTTCCTCGAACAACGCCAGTTTACGGATGGCGCGGGATCGGCCCGTGATTTGCAGTTGGCTCTGGGTCCACACGAGATGGCGGGCGATCTGGCGCAGCGCCGGGATCTCTGTGCCCACCTGACCTAGTTCCCAGCAGATCAGCCGACCATCGAACGACACCGTCGAAATGCCATCGAGGAAGGACCCATTGGCACCACCGCGGCACCACTCCTTTAAGAGTTTGGAAAGCTCGAGTGCGAGAGGTTCGTGCTGTGCTGATGCGTAGAGGCGAAGCCAGTCCTTAAGTTCCGCGTGCGTGGGCTGCTCGTGAGGGGCTAGCGAGGCGCAGGCCATTTCCGCGATCCGCTGCCGGTTCTGGTTGTCCTTTAAGGCTCTCACCACTTCCTCCTCAGCGAAGGACTGCTCTTTGGCCTGGGCCTCATCGGGATTGGCCTTGGTCCAATCGCGATAATCAGTAAACGATCCGACGATTTCAGACATCGGATCGGAAGTGCGAAATTGCTCCCAAGCAAGCGTGGTTCGGGCGATTCGCATGGCGCGTTCCGGCTGCTCCCGTTCGAGCTGGGAGAACCGATGGAGGTAAAGTTGCCGAATCGCGTCAGCGGCTACCGCCCGGGCTTTCCGATCCTCCTGTTCCCCGTTCATCCCAGCCATCAAGCTCACCATGGTCGCCGCCCCTCCCAAGAACTCGCTTGTCAGCAAGCCGCCCTGGGTATCGAGATAATTGAAAACGAAACCGGCGTTGGGACGAATCGCAAGAATCTGGCACGTCGGATCCAGCGCCCGCACCAAAACCTCGTATGAACCCCCATAGTCGACCAGGAAGAGCAGGCCGAGCTCGGGCCAGATCTGGGTAAGTAAATCCTGGAGGAGCATGGACTTGCCTGAATCTGTTCCGCCGATCACCAGAAGGTGTTGCGGCGAGCCACAGGAGGAAGTTCTCAAGCCCACCGGACAGCCGTCTACCCCCTCGTACAGTGCTTCCGCCTCATCAAGGTGTCCGGTGAAGCTGGGCCTGAGCAGCACCAGGTCCGGAACGAAGGTGGATTCGGCATAGAGACGATAGTGCGGGTAGCTGCCAAATGGGTAGCCCGGCCACATCTGTCCGAACAGCCGATGGTGCGTGGTGGGCAGTGTTGGCGAATAATACTGGAAGCCTGCCGTCCGCATGGCCTGCTCCGCCGCCGCCCCTTGGGCCATCATCCCTTCCAAAGTGTCGGCCCACGTGTGGATGAGAAACTCGGCTTCAAATGGGCGGAGCAGGCCAGTTGCGAGGTTCTGCACACGCCGCCGCTTCTTTTCAATCGCCGGCAGAAGGCTGGGTTTCCTCGTGCTCTCATACTCACCCTCGAGGCGGCGGAGGGAGCGCTCCTCCTTCTGGATCACTTGCTGCGTGATCATTGGAGCGAGGTTGACCGTGAACCGATAGTTCGGTCCTACCAGATCGCAGAGAGGTTGAAGCGTCAGGGGATTGGTGGTGGCTGGCCAGCGTGTGGCGACCCGCTGGGTGTGGTAATAACCATCCATCAAAAAGCCGAAGGGCTGCCCCTGGGCCTCGCTCCACCAGCAGTTGGCATGAACCGACCGCGAAGGGTCGAAGGTGGCTGCCACGTCGAATTTCGGCCGATGAACCAAGGAGGGGTTAAGCAGATGAGCAAAATATCGATGATGTGCAGCGTCATCTAGAGCGGTGACCGATGCACCAAAGGGCGCCAGTGCTCGGCGAATGCTGTCCGCCTGTCGTTCGATATTTGCGCCCACCTGATCGAGAACGCTCCGATACCGCTGCTCCAGGTGAAGCGGAGAGGAGAGCCATGAAGGGGCGTCATTCAGAGGCTCGCACAGAAATATCACCACCCGCTGGCGGTAAAGGGTTCCGGCGTTGAGTCGGTCCTGGTAGCGTTGAGCGCGTTCTTGACGCGCCCGTCGCGACCATGGATTTGTATCAGCGGCGCTCCTCTCGGTGTAGCGATCAAGATGGCACTGGAGGTCGTTGTCGCGCGTGGTTTGAACTTGCATTCCCATGCCAGGGGGAAGCTGAAGAAGGATGTTCTGCCAGGCGTCGTTGAAGCCGTTCAAAACTTCAGGTCCGGCGTGCCGGAGGTCTGGAAGCGTCAGGCTGAAGCCCCGGGAGGCGACGTGAGGGAATACGATCAGGCCTCGGAGCAGAAGTGCGTCAGGGCAGATCATTCTAAGTCCTTGGTTGGGGGATTAGGACCGAAACCAGGGCCGCTGATCCAGAGTGCGAGGAGATCGGTATCATGGGCCGGCGGATGGGTTTGTTTGAACCACACCCAGCTCAGCACGAGGCCAGCCGGGAGGCCACCAACCACCGCACTGAAGGGGAGGCTGGAACCTCCTTGAAAGAGTGCAGCGAAAATGATGCTCCCGGTGAGTACGCCTCCCGATGCAACCCACAACAACGAGTATCGAATTTTCCAGATCGAGCCCTCCGCTTCTTCGCCTGCGGCATTCGTCGCCGTGGAACGAAGCGATTCATCGTTCTCAATCACAGCGGAGCCCCTCCATCCACGAAGATCCCGAAGAGGACCCTCATGATCATGGGAGCGGAGGCGATCAAGGCACCTGCGATGATGCTCTGCTTTCCCGCCTCCGTTTCACCTCTCTGGATCTGCATTGCTCCGCCGATGATGCGGACCGTTCCGTAAAGAAATCCGAAGGCCATCAGGATGTTGAGGACCTCCTTGAGCTTGGCCATCAAGTCGGCAGCGCTCGCAGCGGCGAGGACCGGTGCGTTGGAGAGGAATTTGAACAATGAGAGCGCCGGTTCGATCGGGATCGCGTCCGAAAGAGCGAGCAGCGGGTTCATCGACGGAAGAATCTCGATAGCTATGGTCATCATGTTGTTTCAGAAGGTTCCGGTTGAGTCGTGACGCTTTGTCTTGGGTTCATGCTGGCCGTTTTCACCGAGTCGGAGTAAGGGGGTAGTGGGGGAGTAACCGCCGGTTATGAGGGAGTTCCGCGTACGCATCCGCGAAAGGTATGGTCGCAAATCTTGAATACTCAGGGTCACGGACGATCCTGCGTATCGATCATGCTCGTAAAAAGGTTCCACAGAATCATCAGCGTCAATATGAGTGCACAGCCCAGAGTGATACTCAGCATGCCTAGAGTGCCCGGCATCTGCCTCATCTCGACCAGCCCCCGAATCACGAGAACAGTGCCCAGAATGAATCCAGCAAGCAGAATGATGTTGAGAATGCTGGGTGGTGTTCCTAAGAAGTTTAAAAGAGCGTTTATCATTGGGATTGGGATGTGGGTTTTGAGAACTGCGAAGTCGCTGAATCGCGTCCGTTATTTGGTTCGGAGTTCCTGCTTGTTTAAGAAGCAACACGGTCGCCATCTGCTGTGCCTGAGTCGGGGGTGGTATTGTTTTTATGAAGCCAGTGGTCTTTCACGGCGTCACGGGCCTTCCCCAGCCACCGTTTGTCCTTCGCGAGTTCCTCGATTTCGACCGTCGCGAAGAATTTCGAGCCGTTGTTCGCGGGATCGCCCAGCGGCCGCAGCAGACGCTTGCGCATCAGCGTGGCGATGTCGTGAAGCTGAAACCCCAGGGCCCAAGCTGTTTGTTCTCGCGTCAGAATCGCCGGCCATCTCTGGAGGCGCATGAACCGTTCATATTCAGGACTCATATCACCCCTGTATCAGAGAGATCGGTGATGTGTGTTTCAGGAAATTTCAAATAGTTGTGGTCATGACCTGAACTGCCACCTTCAGCACGAACGTAATGACGATGGTCACCACACCGCAAAGAGTGGCCTGCCTTCCTGCCTCGGTATCGCCCGTCCAAAATTTCATATAACCATGCGCTACCTGCGCTGCTCCAAAGCAGAGCATGAGGGTTACCACTGTCTCCGCGATCATTCCGCCCATCTCGATGAATGGGCTTAAGTGAGTTGGCTCAACCGTGGTGCTGGGGTGAGAAGTGCTCAGAGGGATGAAACACTGGTTTGGGCAAAGTGCGGTAAGAAGATTTGGCGAGGACTCGATCATCGCCGTTACGGTCAAAAAGTTCATAGGTTGCCTTCGTCATCCGCGGTTGAAGAACCGGCATGTCCGGTTAATCTCGTCAGCGTGGCAGGATCGCCTCGAACCGAGTAATGGTGTATTGGCAGAGTACCAACGAGCTTCTGAAGACTTGTGGACTCCAGATCGATAATGAGGCTCTGAGTCGAGATCTGCCTGCCTGCGAGTGATCTCAAGCGTCTCAGCGAGGGGTGTCGACGTAGAAGGTCGCCGGCCTCGTTGCAAGGCGAGGAGGTCGGGGGGCATGGAAACTCGGGCAGTCCCAACCGCCAGTGGCGACCCGTGTCGGGAGTTTCCCTAATCCTGATTCTCCACTCAGGTTCCGTGTCTAGACTCCAGCGGCCGGCCTATCCAGTGGATGCTGATTGGCATTTGCCCAATACTTTTCTTCGGAACCCCGCATCATCAGCAAATGGGCTATGACCTCATCGGTCGGACACATGACCCCAGCCCAGGTATCCGCATAGTAGCCGATGGGGTGGAGGCAGAGCGCACATAGCGAGTAGGAGCACTCCTCATTCATTCGTAGGGCGATGGTCGGCCGGCCCCTCCGGAACAGATATGTCACCCCGCTGCGGCTGCTTTCCTCGGCAAATTGTCCGGTCAGCGAGTAGAGCTCGAATGCTTCTGCCGGGATCAGCTCCGCAAGTTTCTGCTGCGCCTTTTTTTCCGCCTCCACAGGCCAAACCGCAGCGGCCTCCAATGTGCGCAGAGTGAATGCCATCTTGTCCTCAGCCAGGAAACGAACTTGAGAGCGCCCGTTCTTGTCTCGAACGACAATTACACTCACCTGGAACCGGGAGTTCCACCATGAGTTGATCCTCTGGAACTCTGACGCTGTTGGCGGAGGCGGCTCTTCGATGGCGTGACGATTTCCTTCCTCGTCATAAAACTCCTTCCAACGAAAATCGCTGAGCCCTTGGTGCTTATATCGTGGCTCTAAAACCAGGTCCAACCCGACCACTGGTATCGGTAGCCCCGACCAGTCTTGATGTTCGATGGAGGCCTCAGCCGCCAGTCGGGACGCCTCGGCGAGTGTTACCAGCTCCTTGCCCACTTTAGGTTTCGAATCGGTGGACAAGCTTAGCCTCCTGCTGAACGGCCAACCGCAGTCGCCCGAGCCTCGGCGATAGGAACTTCTTCGGCTGGCGTGCTGCCAATGATGTAAACGTTCCTGTCCATATCGAACTTACGGACGCGAAAGGTCTCCTTACCTTGGCGGACAAAGATGGCATAGCCTCTCTTCAGCATGTCCGTGATGGTTTGCTTGGCTCGCTCGACCTCGTCGGGCTTGTTTGGGTCGAAGCGCAGTTCGAAGTCCCCGTAGCCCGTGTTGAGAACATCGATCCCGGGCAATGATTTATCATCATCCTGCATAGGTTTGATCAAAGTTTCGTCTCGGTCGATCAACCCGATGACTCGAACATTAAGTGCCTGATCGCATGGTGACGGCGTGCGTCGCCCAGGGCTGCACCAATCTTCTCATCGGGGTTTTACGGAGTTGATCATCGGCCGATCCCTTCGTCAACCCCACGTTCAAACCTCATCGCGGTGGCGAGGTGCGGCTGCCCAACACCAGCCCCCGCAAAGTTTTCGCGCCGGAGCGCTCTTTCGATTGGAACTGAGATTAGCCTTATCGTGCCCATCAACAATGGCTACTGGCTCCAATGGGTTGACTGCCGTTACGAGTTCCGAGGATCTCGCACCAAGCTTGGGCAAAGACAGCGTCGGGATGGCGACTCCACTCCCGGAGAGCCTCCGCTTCGGCCTGCGCACCGGAGGCTGCCAGACGCAAGGCAAGGTATTCGCCAATAAACGGAGGCGATTGGTAACACTCGTAGGTCGCCGAGAATGAGCGCGATTGGAAGCCCGCCGAACGCAGCAAACCCGGAAACTTGCGGCCTACGTGGACATCGCCGCCATTGGCAGTCTGGATCTCCATGTAGCGGCTGATGGCCGTTTGAAGGCCATCCGTATCAGGCGCGACGATGAAGCCCCCCCAATCGGGACTGCGCAATGCGATCAAGCCTCCGGGCGCTAGGACACGGTGCAACTCCGCCAGCGCGGCGGCGGGTGAAGCCAGGTGCTCGAAGACGGCATGAGCGAACACCACGTCGAAAGAAGCCTCCGGGAACGGCAGCTCGTAAATGGAACCGACTTGAAATGAGGCGTTCTGCAGTTGCTGGCTGGCGGCCCGATTGCGAGCCCGCTCAATCTGCGATTCCTCGCGGTCAACTCCCGTGACCCGACCAGCGGTAAGAATTCGGGCAAAATCGCACGTCACGGAACCCGGGCCACAACCGCAGTCGAGCAACCGGAGCGAATCGCGAAGGTGAGGGAGTAAGAAGGCCGCGTGTGTCTTAGCAGAACGCTGAGCCATGAAGTCGCTGGCGTTCTGGGTATACCCGGGAGTGTAGTTTTCAGAGGTTTGCATCATGCATCGCCGATGCTTCTTAACACTTCCCGGCGTCCCGCCACAAGTTCTCTAATCTTACACCTTTCGGCGGCAACCCATACAGCATTGCTGCATGTGAAGACATCGACAATGCGTCCGTCTGGGGCAGTGACATGACCGAGTTGCGAGGAACCTTACGGACGCCCCCGACAGATTTGCGCTCGGCTGTCGGTGCTTGATCCAGGACGGGTCGTCGCTCTTCACTGGACGGTTTCGGGAGACATCGAGAAGTGCTGGTGCGGAGTTTTTGAGGCTTCCGGCGCGGGAGCCGAACTTAAACGCATATGCGGAGTGCTCTTCCTTCAAGATCAGAACTGTCGGGCTCGGGTAACTTGAGCTTGTTGTAGTCGCCTTGAGGGAGCGAGCTTTGACGCCCGCTCCCTCGTGAGTTTATTCCTTGAGGAACAGCTTCCACTCCGCCAGGCCGTGGGTGTTACGGAGCAGGGATGTCACCGGCAGTTCCTTTGGTGCCCGCGGGACGGTCAGCAGCTTAAGGCCTGCCTCATGCGGGAGGCGGTCGGCCTTGTGCTGGTTGACGTCCTTCGCGGACCAAACCAGGTTCTCCCAAGTGTCCGTGCCCCCGCGTGAGCGGGGTACGACATGATCGAGGCTGCCTTCGTCCGGGTGCAGCAGCTTGCCGGTGTACTGGCAACGGTTGCCGTCCCGCTCGCGAATCGATTTTGAGCATAGCCGAGGACGTTTCTTCGGGACCTTCGCGAAGTTCAACGAGACGATGACTGTGGGAACACGAATGGCACCCCGTACCGTATGCACTGCATTGTCGCCGGCACGGATCGGGAGGGTAAGCCATTCTTCCCACGTGACGGGACGAATGTGGCTCTGCCCGTCAATCTCGAGTGCCGTCGCCACGTTGGTAGCCATCTGGCAAAACGCGTCCGCTGGCGTGCGAATGTTGATTGCCTGCCAGTTGCGGTTGAGGACCAGCACTATCGCTTTGTTCAGTAGGTCGAGCATGGGGAAGTTACGGGTTATGAGTTATCAGTTATGAGTTAAGAATCCGTTCACATCGGTTGCCCTTTGGGGTTAACCTAAAAAGGCGAATGGAGCGGTGTCGAGATATGCGATAGCTTGGATGGGCATGGCTTGCGTCGAAGTGAGACGTATCGAAAAAGTGATACGGAGAGCTTCGACAAAAGTCATGCCCGCCAAGATCTTGCATCAGATCGAGCCCGGGCCATGCGCGTTTTTGGGTCTAGGTGTTTGTTCTTTGTTGGTGCCTGTGCACGGTCACGGGAAAATGGCTGCCCCATCCGAATGTGGAGTGCAGAATCTGGGAACCTCCAACTCTGCATTCTCCATTCTGCTCTCTTGATTGAATCATCGCCCGGAAAGGTTCTGCCCCTCCGACTTCTGGGTGTAGGCCAGACGTGATTCTATTTCACCACCGGGCGAGAATTGGCTGCCTCGCTTGGATTCGCACCAAGGCCAACGGGGTCAAAGCCCGACATGCTACTGTTACACCACGAGGCAAAAAATTAGCATGCCAAGCCGTAGCTTGAAGTGCATGCCTGCAACCATGGCGAGTCAAGGACCGCCTACGCAGGACGTGCCTTGGTGGGCCGCCTGCTGTTGCTGCGTTTCGAACGAAGGCTGGTGGAGCCGGAGGTAGTTGCAACCTCACCTTATCCGGGTAAAAGCCGGGTGCCGGTCTGCTGTGGCTTCGACTCCTTAAAACTGATGCTCGCGGGGGCTGTTGCACCTGCATTGTCGATGTTCTCGGCGGCGTGCCTCTGCGTTAGGTTCCGCGAAAAAATGGCTCGCCAGGCCGAAGCCTTGGCGAAGGCTGGTCGCAGTCTCCGGTGCCGCCCCGGACGATGCGGGCTTATGAAACCCACTTGAGCACTGGCTCGACTGCGGAGCCCCCACCCGGAGTTGCACCGAGCTAAATCGCTTACCGAGCGAATGCATCGCTGACAATGCTTTGGGGGCAATCGAAACTGGCGTCCCTGACCGGCTTCGCTCCGGTGATCTCCTGCATGAGAGGCAGGCATGTTGGCTGGACTACACCACAGGGACAAATAATGGTGAGGGCAGAAGGAATCGCGCCTTCGACCTGGTGCATGTAAAGCATCCGCTCTGCTGACTGAGCTATACCCTCAAAAATGGTGGAAGCGGAGAGTGCTGCCCTCTCTGCCTCTCGCATGTCAAGCGAGCGCTCTGCTGGTGAGCTACGCTCCCCTGGAAATGGAGCGGGTGAACGGAATCGCACCGTCGTCTCGGCCTTGGCACGGCCGCATTCTGCTATTGAACCACACCCGCAAACTGGTGTCCCCAGCCGGACTCTCACCGACAACCTGACGCTTAGGACGCGCCCGCTCTGTGCGTTGAGCTATGGGGACAAAGAATCAAGGACATCAAAATGGTACGCGCGTCCGGTAACGCTCCGGAACCCGGCACTGATCTAGTGCGATGCGGGGTATAAGGCCGCCGGCTCTCTTTGAGCTACGCGCGCATGAATGGCGGAATGCCGTGGACTCGCACCACACTCCCCGTTTGGGGAGCCCACTGTTTAGCAAACAGGTCCGGCTCGCTCGTCCGGTTGACATTCCACATTGGCTTGCCAAGCCGAAGTTCCTAGAGCGGAGGCTGGTCGGCGTGGGGAGACTTGCACTCCCAAGGCTGTTCGGGTTTGAGCCGAACCGGTCTGCTATTCCCTGTGAACCACACGCCGGCTTGTCGAGCCTTGGCTCGACGAGCGAAGGATGATCGGCGACCCGGGACTTGCACCCGGAAGGCTCGGCGATTTTAAGTCGCCGGGGTCTGCTTTTCCCGCTGAAGCCCGGCGCCGTGAAATGGCTCGCCAGGCCGAAGCTCGCGTAATGGAAGGCGGGGCCCGCCTTCGCACTACGTGCTACTGCGTGGCAGCCTCGCTCTAAATGCGGTAGAGCGAAGGCTGGTGGGCATGAAGGGACTTGCACCCCCAAGGCTGCCAGATTCTGAGTCTGGACCCTCTGCTATTCGGGTTTAACCACATGCCCGTGAATGGCACTCCCGGCAGGAATCCCACCTGCAACCTCCGCGTTCGAAGCGCGGCACTCTGATAGTTGAGCTACGGGAGCAAAAGTTGAAGGAGAGTCGCAGAAGTAGGAGACCTGACTGAGCGATGATGCCCAGCAGCTCTCTCCGCTAATTGTCAGTCTGCAGTTCTCCCTCTAAATGGAGCCGATGGAGAGACTTGCACTCTCGTGGGGCCATGTGCCCGGCAGTTTACGAAACTGCTGCTGTCGCTGCTGAGCCACATCGGCGAAATGGAAAATGGCTTGGCATCCGTAGCTCTGAGCCAGGGCACTCCTGGCTCAGAGCGAAAGATGGTGGGTCGCCACGGTGCTGCCCCGTGCTCTGCGGTTTAAGAGACCGCTGCATCGCTGCAATGCTTGCAACCCTGAAAGGACGCGACACAAAGGCGGAGTTGAACCGCCGCAGACAGGCCTGTGAAGTCCTGGCTGACACCGGTATTCGCGTCGCGAAAAATGGCCTGCCAAGCCGAAGCTTAGCTCGAGAACGGGAGGGCTGCCTACGCTCTTCAACCTTAGGATCGGCAACCTCTCCGCACTCCGTTGGGCGAAGGCTGGTCGAGCATCAGGGTAGCGCGCCCTGTATTCCGGTTTGGAAGACCGGCGTGTATCTCTCAACACTTATGCTCGGAGAAATGGAATCCCGTGCTGGAATCGCACCAGCCTCTGCGGTTTTGCAAACCGCCGCCTGAACTGCTCGGCCAACGGGATAAAATTGGGGTGACCAACCGGATTCGCACCGGCACAAACGCCTTCACGGGGCGTGATGCTGCTGTTACATCATGATCACCACTCATAGGAGCCTCTGGTCGGACTCGCACCGACGATTACGAGTTTACAAAACCCGTCCTGTGGCTGCTGAGGCACAGAGGCAAAATGGCGTCCGCGGCAGGACTTGCACCTGCGACCTCCACCTTCGCACGGTGGCGCTCTGATCTAACTGAGCTACGCGGACAAAATGGCATCCGTGATCGGACTTGCACCGATTAGGTTCTGCTTGAAGGGCAGAGTGCGCGGGCTGCTTTGCATTCACGGACTTAAAACTGTTGCCGCAGAGAATGAGATCATCGAGTCGCTGCTCGCGGGCAGACGTTAACTCGGTGGCCTCACTTCCTCCCTGGCGATGTGGACACGCTACCGTCGAGGCTTGCGTGTCTTGTAAGTGAGGAGCGGTCGGAACGTCGCGACGACGGACACCAGTCCGG
>JAEUHE010000020.1 GCA_016793885.1 Verrucomicrobiales bacterium | reverse complement strand
AGGTCCGAGAATTCGCGCGCTCACGCCTGGCGGATTACATGCTGCCGTCACAACTGTTCACCCTGGGTTCTTTTCCGCTAACCCCCAGCGGGAAAGTTGACCGGCGAGCCTTAGCTAGTCTTTCCCCTGCGGACACCCGTCTGCATGGAAACCAGAATCCTCCACCTTTCCCGCCACCAGCGGCTGGAGAAGCACTCGTCAGGGCAACTTGGGAACGCGTGCTTGGCCATTCCCGATTTACCTTGGAAGACAACTTCTTCGAGGTCGGCGGCCACTCGCTGCTCCTGGCTAAACTGCAAAAGGGACTTCAGAGCTCGTTGGGTGTTCAGATTCCGATCCTCTCGCTCCTGCAGCATACGAGCGTGAGCTCTCAAGCCTCGTTGGCTGCCGGGCTTTCGAGCACACCGGACGCGGTGTGCAGCAGCATGCCCCTGCCTTCGTCGCCCGCTCGGGATCTCGGCTCCGCGCGACCTGACATTGCCATCATTGGCATGTCAGGAAGGTTCCCTGGCGCGGAAGGGGTTTCCGAGTTCTGGATCAAGATTTGTCAAGCCACGGAGTGCATCACGCATTTCAGCGACGAGGAACTGCTCAAAGCAGGTGCCAACCCCGAGGACTTAGAGAACCCAGCGTTCGTACGCGCTCGCGGTACTCTGGAAAATCCAGAACTGTTCGACGCGGCCTTTTTCGGCTTCACCCCGCGCGACGCGGAGCTCACCGACCCTCAGCATCGGCTTTTTCTGGAATGTGCTTGGGAAACGTTTGAATCGGCAGGTTATGTACCCGACTCGATCCAAGGACGCGTGGGCGTGTATGCCGGTTCCAGTTTAAATACCTATTTTCTGGCGCATGTTCTGCAGAACCAGCAGAGCATTTCCGAATTCACCCGATCCTTCCAAGTCGATCGCTATCCCGTGCTCGTCGGAAACGACAAGGATTACCTGGCCACTCGCGTGGCCTATAAATTCGATCTCCGCGGCCCGGCCATTACCATCCAAACCGCGTGTTCGACCTCCCTGGTGGCCGTCGTGCAGGCCTGCGGCGCGCTCCAATCTCAGCAATGCGACGTTGCTCTGGCTGGCGGGGTCTCCATCTCGTTCCCTCAGCAGAGGGGGTACATCTACGAGGAGGGGGCGATCGCCTCCTCCGAAGGCCGTTGCCGTGCGTTCGACGCCCGCGCAACCGGAACCGTGTTCGGAGCGGGAGTCGGGGCCGTGCTTCTGAAACGTCTGCCGGATGCCTTGCGTGATCGTGACCCAATCGTGGCCGTTATCAAAGGGGTGGGCATCAACAATGACGGACGCGACAAGGCGAGCTTCAGTGCTCCCAGCATCGCAGGCCAGACAGAGGTGATACGAACCGCATTGGCGCAGGCCGGAGTTTCCCCGGACGGCATCGGATACGTCGAGGCCCACGGGACTGGAACACCTCTCGGCGACCCTATCGAAGTCCAAGCCCTGTCCCAAGCCTTCCGACACTCGACACAGCGTTCTCAGTTCTGCGCTCTTGGTGCGGTGAAAACGAACATCGGCCATCTGGAATCGGCCGCGGGCGTCACCGGCCTCATCAAGGCCGCCCTGGCAGTGAAGCATGGCCTCATCCCTCCCACTTTGCATTTCACCCGTCCGAATCCGCTCTGCGAGTTGGAGAAGAGCCCGTTTTACGTTCCAACAGAACTCATGCCGTGGCCGCCGGGAATGGTGCCACGACGCGCCGGCGTCAGCTCCTTCGGTGTAGGTGGAACCAATGCGCACGTGATCCTCGAGCAGGCTCCGGTCGAAATTCCAGCACCGGCCGGGCGGTCACCCCAGCTCCTGACGATTTCGGCTAGGTCGCAGTCAGCCTTACTCGCCGCCTCCGCCCGGTTAGCCGCCTTCCTGCAGCAGCGCCTCGATTCCAACTCTGCCGGCCACCTTCGTCTCGACGATATCGCCTATACGCTGCAAACAGGGCGACGCGCATTTCGCCAACGACGACACATTACAGCGTTCTCGCTAGAGGAGGCCGTTGAGAAGCTGAACGCGCCCCTGCGCCTCGACGGCTCTTCACCGGTCGCGGAAGAGCGCCCTCCGGAGGTCGTCTTTCTATTCCCTGGCCAAGGCGGCCAATATGTGGGCATGGGGGCGGATCTCTATGAGAACGAGCCTATCTTCCGTCAAGCCGTGGACCGGTGCGCAGCGCTCCTTCCAGGAGCTTTATGGGCTGAACTTCGGGTCATCCTGCTCGCCAAAGACGAGGTATTACAGGAAGGATCAACGAACTCGCTCTCCGCGACGCGTCTCACCCAGCCCGCCGTCTTCATCATTGAGTATGCGCTGGCACAGCTTTGGATCTCGTGGGGCATTCGGCCCGCTGCCGTCATCGGACACAGCGTGGGCGAATTTGTCGCTGCGGTTCTGGTCGATTCGTTCACGCTGGCCGACGCGTTGAACCTGGTGGTGGAAAGGGCCCGGCTCATGCAGTCCCTTCCGGAAGGCGCCATGCTGGCAGTTCGGCGCGGTGCAGAAGCTATCGCGCCGCTGCTTCCCCCTGAAAGCTGCATCGCTGCTTACAACAGCCCGTCGTTGTGCACCGTATCAGGTCCCGCGTTGGTGCTGCAGGCGTTTGCTGAATTGCTCCAGACAAGGCGCGTTGCGTGCAAGCATCTGGACGCCTCGCATGCCTTTCATTCGTCGATGATGGACCCCATCGTCAAGCCGTTCACTGAACTGGTGAGATCCGTGAAGCACAGGTCTCCCGCCCTCCCCTGGATCTCGACTTGCACGGGCGGCTGGATGACTGCGGCCGACTTGGATGACCCCGCCTATTGGGCCCGCCAACTGCGCCAGCCGGTTCAGTTCCAAGAGGCCATAGGGCTCGCATTCAAGACCAAATATCGGGTTTTCGTGGAAGTGGGTCCCGGGGAAGCCCTCACCACATTCGCGAGGCAGCATCCGGCCAAGCCGCCGAACCTTCTGGGGGTCTCCGCGATGGTCCAAGGTTCGGGTGAGGCCCAGGAGTCATTTCACAGGATGCAAGCCCTCGGAGCTCTCTGGACTGCCGGCTGTGCGCCCAACTGGGAGGCTTTACAGGGAGGAAAGCTGCGCCACCGGGTCTCTCTCCCCACCTATCCATTCGAACGCCAACGCTATTGGATTGAACCCACGCCCGTGTTAACCAAAGAGCGCGCGTCAAGCCCCCGATCCGCTGACGAGTCCCCCTCGCCGCCCTCACTCGAATCTCCTAGGCATTCGCCACCGCCAGCCATGCAAATCTCCACCACGCCCGCCAACCCACCAGCCGCTCGCGCCGAACACCTCGCTAGGCTCATCCGAGAGCTCATCTTCGAAGTGTCTGGAACGACCGTGACCGACGACACGGTCTCCTTTCTGGAGCTCGGGCTGGATTCACTCTTCCTGACACAGGCAGGCCATGCCTTGCGAACCAAGTTCGGAATCAAAATCACGTTCCGCCAGCTCCTCGAATCGTCATCGAGCGTCCAGGAGCTCGCCGCCTATTTGGACCAGCGACTTCCCCCTGAAGCGTTCCGCCCCCAAGCCGCGACGATACCCGAGGCTGCTCCGCCTCCTGTTAGCCCATCCCTTGATGACTCATCGGCGGCCATGGCCTTAGGTCTCTCCCAGACGGAGGGGGACACCGGGAAATCCAGGCTGAACCGGGCACAACAGGTCTATCTCTCTCAGTTTATCGACCGCTACACGCGGAGAACGGCCAAGTCGAAAGCTCTTACCCAACAATACCGTCGGTGGTACGCGGACCCGAGGACCGCCTCATCCTTTAAACGTCTCTGGAAGGAAATGGTCTACCAGATCGTGGTTTCACGATCCGCGGGCGCTTATCTTTGGGACATCGATGGTAACCGGTATATCGACTTACTGAACGGATTCGGACCGAATTTTCTCGGGCATTCCTCCCAGCTCATCAACGATGCACTCAAGGCTCAGATCGACCGCGGCATCGAGGTGGGACCACAATCTCCCCTCGCGGGAGAGACCGCTAAAATGTTCTGCGAACTCACCGGTAACGAGCGCGCCAGCTTCGTCAATACGGGATCAGAAGCAGTCTACGCCGCGATGCGCCTGGCGCGTGCTGTCACCGGAAAGGACAAGATCGTGATCTTCGCCAAGGACTACCATGGCAACTTCGACGAAGTTCTGGCGCGGGCGGCCGGCAGTGCTGCGCATCCCCTCACCATGCCGGTTGCGGCCGGTATTCCTAAACGGGCCGTGCAGGATATGATCGTGCTGGAATACGGGTCGCCTGCAGCCCTCTCCATCATTAGCGCGCGCGCGGACGAGATCGCGGCTGTCATGGTCGAGCCGGTCCAAAGCCGGAGGCCAGAACTTCAGCCTTTCCAATTCAACCGAGATCTCCGACGCCTGACGCAGCAAAAGGGAATTGCCCTCATCTTTGATGAGGTTATCACGGGAGTCCGACATCGCCCCGATGGTGCGCAGGGACTTTATGGAGTCGAGGCCGACATCGCGACTTACGGAAAAGTGGTTGGCGGGGGCATGCCGATCGGGATCGTGGCGGGCAAAGCTGAGTATATGGATGTTTTCGACGGTGGGTTCTGGCAGTATGGAGACGATTCGTTCCCCGAGAAGGGAGCCACCTTCTTCGCGGGCACCTTCGTGAGACATCCACTCGCCATTGCAGCCACCCATGCTATGCTGAAATATCTGCTTCAGCAGCCCCCGGAGTTCTGGGACACGATCAATGGCCGGACGACGCGGCTGGCGAGCTCGGTGGATAGCTTCTTCGTGCAGCATGATATTCCCATTCGGATGCCCCATTGCTGCTCCCAGATGTTCGTCCGGGTACCGGAGGACCTTGAGTTGGGCAATCTTCTCTTCTATCAGTTGCGGCACCGAGGGGTGTTCATTCTGGAAAATTTTCCCACCTATATGACCGCGGCTCACACCGATCAGGATGTGGATCAGATTATCCAGGCATTCAAGGATAGTGCTTACGAGTTATTGGAAGCGGGCTTTCTCGAAGGGGCTTCTGATAAGTTCGAGCGAGGCTAATGGGTGGAACTTCCCGGCGCTGGGCTCAGCGTTGTTGCAATGTATGCCAGCCAGCACCGCATAGCCGGGGTAAAACTGAAGGTGGTGGCTGCCATCGGTGCTCGCGCTAGGCCTGGCCCTCGTCTCGGTTGGCCTGGCAGCAGGTATCCATTGGAGCCTCCAACGTCCGGAGGACTGGCGGTTACGTTGGACGATGGAACGCGCACCGGCAACCCGCTATTCTCTACCATGACATCCAACTCCGTGACCCCGTTTATTGGTGTGCTCCTCGTGGATGATCAGCGTGTGGTCCGCGTCGGGGTGCGGACACTCCTCCAGGACACGGCCGACATCTGGGTGCAGGGGGAGGCGACCGATGGAGCGACCACGCTTGCCGAGGCGGTCGCACCTTACTTAACCCTCAGCCCGCCCTCCAGGGAAGGGACTCTGGAGTCCAGGAATTGAGGCAGGAGTTAATCACCATGAACCTGACTCGCATCATCGCCATTCAGTGCTCCTGGAGCAGATTCTGGCTTTTTTTCGCCACGCTATGGACCGCTGGTCAGGCTGCCAGAGCCCAAGACCGGGATCGTGATGGCCTGACCGACAGCTCGGAACGCGGTGTCGACCGCTATGAAGTGGTGTCAGGCAGCTTCAGTTGGATCGAAGCCCAGATCGACGCGGAACGGCGAGGTGGGCATTTGGCAACGGTCATCAACGATCGCGAGTGGGGCGATCTGAAACAAATCCTGGGCGCCCGTCTCTTCGGAAAGAACCTGTGGCTCGGGGGAACCGACGAAGGGACTGAAGGCCAGTGGAGGTGGATCACAGGGGAAAGATGGAGCTTTACCAACTGGAGGACGAATGAGCCGGGGAATGCCTCGCTGGGCAATGGTCAAGGGGAGGCGGAAAACCACCTGATGATCTGGGGGAACGAAACCGAGTTCCCGGATGGTTACCGGTTTTACTGGAATGACGCCACCGTGTCAGGGGGGACGCTCGCCCGGGATGGCTACATTTTGGAACGACGCAGCTGGACAGACCCGGACGACCCCGACACCGACGACGACGGGTTGTCGGATGCGGAGGAAACCTGGTTCAGCCTTTACCAAGTCATCGAGACGTCGGACGGAATGAGCTGGTTTCAAGCAAAGGAGGATGCGGAAGCCAGGCATGGACATCTCGCCACGATCAACTCGTTGGCGGAATGGAATCTGATCCTCAGCACGGTCGGCACCAAAGAGTCCATTTACAATCTGTGGCTGGGGGGCACGGACTCCGTCCGGGAGGGCCGATGGCAATGGATCACCGGTGAACCTTTCGCCATCGGCCGCTGGGCCGAGGGCGAGCCCAACAACTCAGGGGAGGAGGATCACCTCACCCTGTGCTGTACTGAGGGTCGTTGGAATGATTTGTCGGGGCATTCGATCCTCCGAGGTTACCTGTTGGAACTGGGCTCCTTGGTGCTCGATCCGAACAATCCCGACACGGACGGGGATCAACTCAAGGATGGCGACGAGCTAAAGTTCTGGAAGACCGACCCCACGCACCGCGATACCGACAGTGATGGGCTGTCGGACGAAGCCGAACTCCGTCTCTGGAGAACGGATCCTAGGAAGCCAGACACCGACGAGGATGGTTTGAGCGATCCGAATGAGGTAGAGCTGCATCACACGGACCCCAATCAACTGGACACCGACGGAGATGGCTTCAGCGACAAAATCGAGGTCGACCGGATGTCGAATCCGCTGGTGACGTCGAGCATCCCGGGGGTGCCGGCCCAAATCCGTCCGGCGGTGGAGGTCGAATTCGAGAGCGAGCCGGATGTCCTCTACATCATTCAGGCAGCCAACGCCGACGGGGGGTGGCAACGAGTCGGTTCCACGATCATCGGTGCAGGCGGAAGAATGAAGAGGCTATTCAGTTCGAGCCATTTCCCCAAAGGAATCTGGCGCGTGGCGCTCGACCTGCATCCTAGCCGTGAAGGCTTCGCCTACATTCCCTCAGGCACTTTTGTCATGGGCAGTCCAAACGGTGAGCAAGACAGGAGAAGCGACGAGATCGAGCATCAGGCGACCCTGACTCGGGGGTTCTGGATGGGAAAGTATGAGGTCACACAACAGGAATACTCTTCCGTCCTGGGATACAACCCCAGCCGTTTCCGAAACGGAGTAGAGCCAGACTGGTCGGTGGCTGCGGTCGGCGGCTTGCCCGCAACCGGAGGGGCGGTAACCAATGAACTGCAGCATCCCGTTGAGCAGGTAAGTTGGAACGAGGCGACGAACTATTGTGCGAAGCTGACGCAACTCGCCCGACTCGCCGACCTGATTCCGGAAGACTACGAGTATAGACTTCCTACCGAATGGGAATGGGAATACGCGTGCAAGGCTGGCGCGACAAACGCGTTTGGGTTTGGAACTGCCATTCGTCAAGGACTCGCGAACTTTAACACTTTCTACGAATATGAATCCTCAAGCGGGGTCGAAGGGAAGCAGACCAATGTGTTCTTGGGCAGGACTCGGGAAGTAGGAAGCTATGCTGCCAACGCGTTCGGGTTGTATGACCTGCACGGTAATGTGTGGGAATGGTGCGCGGGCTACTATGGACCCTATCCTACCGGCAAGGTGTCCGATCCAAAGGCGCCGTCGGAAGGGACACAGCGTGTGTTCCGCGGAGGCGGTTGGAACAGCGGCGGAAACGGGTGCCGCGCTGCCAACCGCTACCCAACCCCGGCGGAAGACAGCTACTCGAGTGTGGGATTCCGTGTGGTGCTTGATCGAGTTCGGTGAGGCACGAGTCGATGTTGTCCAGAGTCCATGGCGACCGGGAGCCCAAATTCCGGTCCAGAACTGACCGCCTCATGAAAATTGATTCGTGATGCCCGTGTGCGTCTCGACGACCATTTGCACGGTTACTTGCAGGATGAGATTGCGATATGCAATGCCGGCCCCCGATTGATTCGCGGAGATCTTCGAAAATGACGGCGCTCTCGTTGCGGCACGAGTTGTGCATTCACAGCACCTATGGATTCACAAATCTCATCGAATCGTGTCGGGTCAGTCGAGGCTCAACCCTCTCAACCCGATCGAGCCCAGATCGCCACACTCGCTTATGCACTCTACGTGCAGGGAGGTTGCCGGGAAGACCATGCGGTGGAGGACTGGCTTGAAGCTGAACTTCGTTTGAGGCAGGCGAACGACGGACGGGAACCGTTCACGGCTCCACCCCCATCCGGACCCGAATCCATCCATGAGCGGGGAAACACGCAGGTAGAAGCTCGGACGAAACGGGAACAAGACTCCCCCTTCGCGCGCGACCAAAGAGGCTCGGCGAGCCGCGAAGAAATAAGGCAGCAGCAGACCCCGATGCGCCCAGCGTCGCGCCAATCGCAGCGCTCGTCAGAACGCAGCAAGCCGAGCGAATAGGTCCAGGGGAGCACGCACGGTGGAACTGCTTATAACTGAGCTAAAGGCGGGCTGGCCCGACGCGGATCGTTGCGTCCGAGTCTTCATCCGTTTGACGATCGCTGCATTGCTGGGCGCCATAATCGGTTACCAACGAGAGGCGGTCGGCAAGGCGGCCGGCTTGAGGACCCATATGTTAGTGTCGGGGGGAGCGGCTCTATTCGTCGTTTCCTGCTCGGAAGCCAACATGTCTCTCGAAGGGCTATCGAGGGTAATACAGGGCCTCGCCACTGGAATCGGGTTCATCGGGGCGGGAGCGATTCTCAAACTGGCGGAGGAGCGACAAATCACCGGCCTCACCACCTCTGCCGGGATCTGGATGACGGCCGCCGTGGGTGTAACCGTGGGATTGGGATACTGGGGTTCCGCGGCAGTCAGCGTGGCCATCACGTGGATAATCCTGGCAGTAGTGGGTCGCATTGAGTTCTGGACCAAGCGGAATCGCGACGTCGCATTGGACACCTCAGCGTCCTAGCTAAGGATGGAGAATGACGGCCGCCGGGCCATCTCAGCGCCAGCAGGGTTGAGAGTCATCCGCGCCCCTGTTCCTTAAGGAGGAGGCTTGCTGAGTTCCCGAAATGGTGCATAATCGGGTGCACTAGGAAAAGTCACGTCAGTGAGAACCCAAGAATTTGCGTACAGGAGCAAAACACCGATTCAGTAATCCCCCTCCAGTTTGTTTCTGTATCCAACCCCAGCTCGATGTCGTATGAGAGTTTACGTCTCCTTTCGGATCCCAGCACCAACCACTCTAATGAGATCGACCATAACGTTCTGGTCGATGGTCATGCTACTCACGAATGTCCGTCCCTGCTCAGGCCAGAATCTTCCACGGATCACTAGCTCCCACGTCTCGGCTGGCGCTCTGCATCTGGCCTGGACGGGTAACTCCTCATCCTTCGAGGTGCAGGCGAGTTCAAGCCTGAGCGACCCTCGCTGGCGACCGGCGGTCATCACCACCCATTCCAACGCCGTTTTAGCCGTGGATGGAACGACCCGCTTCTATCGGGTCGTGACGAGTCCTACCCTCGCACCCGACAAACCGGTGGACGACACGACCCGGATGCGCGTTATGGAGGCGGTAAATCAGCGCATCGCGGACCTCCCCGGAGATGACGCTCACGCCGACGGCCGCGACCTCCTGTCCTTCCTCTCCGGGCTCGGGGAGTTCAATGACTCAGGAATATCCAGCGACTCGTCAGTGTGGGCTCGATTTACGGACGGGCGGCTTTTGCTCATCATCAACAATCGCCAGCCCGCTGACTCAAACCCCATCGTGAGGAAGCCGCAGGCAGTTCAGGGGCTCGAGTCGTTACCTCCCATTCCTTCTCGCCCCCTCTTGCGCACGGGCGTTTCCACAGGGAGCCTCACGGTGCCCCCTCCACCGCAGCTCATGGATGTTCAACCTGTCCGGCCGACCGCCCTGCCCTTCTCCTCACGAGCAGTGTTGTTCAAAGCAACGCTACCGAGCATCGAAGCCCCGGTGTTGAACTCATTGGTGCCTGCTTTCAGAAATCGCCAGTATGAGGTGATGGGGGGCGAGGCTACCCTGCCTCAGTTGAAGAACGTGGCGAACCTGGGCGGGGATATCGGCATCCTGTACATCGATTCCCACGGAGGTCTCGCCATGCTCCGTTCCATCACGACCAACGGGACTACCGGGGACCGGATCATTATGGACCAAAGCATATTCGCGGTGGCGACCTCAACCCTGGTGACCCCGGCCAACGAGAGCCTGTTCAAGGCGGATTTCGACAAAGGGGAGGTTTGCTATGCAGCCCTGGGGCCAGCCGCCTTGAAAGGACTGCGACGCGAATCCGGCGAGCCAACCACCTTTCCGCTCTTTTACTGCATCCTCCCGCGCTTCGTCAGCCAACACTGGAGCTTCGGCAGGAACAGCCTGGTCTACATCGACACCTGTCATGGCGGCAGCGCGGGCGCATCTTCGTTCGTGGAAGCTTGCATCGCCAAAGGGACCGACATGTATGCAGGTTGGTCCAAGGAGGTCGACGACGGCGGTGCCTTGCAGACGACTCAAGTGGTCTTCGACACGCTGCTCGGCGGCAGCCAGATACTGGACGTGAGCCCCCCTCAACGTGCCTTCGATCGTCTGGCTGCCGTGGACTATCTCCAAAGGTCGGGTTTCGACACCGATCCGAAGGACGGTGCGAAGCTGAGTTGGTATGAGTCGGCGGACCGGGGGAGCAACTTTGGATTGTTGGCCCCCAGTATCTTCTCGATGCATGTCGACGAGAGCAAGGAGGAGCTTCGGATCGTTGGCTTGTTTGATCCTGATGCGCCCACGACCGTGCGGTTGGGGAACGGAACGGCCAGCGTGGAGATACCGGCGACCGCGCGACGGATTGAAAATAGCGGGATGGCACTGAATCCCACCGAGGTCGTATGTCCTTTGCCGGCCCGACGACAGCCCTCAGCCGGGGACGTGACGGTGGTGCAGCGGGGACACGACAGCAACACGGTTCCCCTCACCGAATGGTGGCTCGAGGCGACTGGGGAGAAATACTTCTCCATCGGGAGGCCGCAGCCCTCCGCCACCACCGAGTTCCGTCTGCATTTTCGCGCCGATGTTCACTCATCGCGCCTCCGCCCTTACGAAGAACCCACCTTCCGGGGTTCGGGGGCCACCGCGGCGTCTGACTCGACCTGCCGCGTGAGCCATGCCTCGGGTGTCTATCCCTATCCCGATGGAAATGGAACGGTAACTTGGAGCCTTCCTCGGCCGGTGGACCTAACCATTACCTATGTTGGATTCAATCAAGTCGATTCCGCCTTTTATGGTTCGCTAAGCTTCTTCAGCGACGGCACTGGCGGCGTCAGCATGATCGCCAAAGCCAAGAACGCCATGACCGTCACAACGACGTTCGACAATGTCCAAACCTCCTATCAGACCGACCCCGGAACCCGCACCTTCCCCGCCGGCCAGACCAGGTTCGACCTGACAAGCTTCACCATACAGTCCGGCTCGGGGACCGCGGCATCGGACGCCGGCATCTTCCGCTGGAACACCTCGACGGCCACACACGCCCCCGACCGCAACGCGCTGGGCTACGCGGAGTAGGCCGCTGAGGGAGTTCACAAAAGCAGGCCCAGCCGTGATGAGCACGACAACCCTCGGGGGGCGTCGTGAAGCAGCGGTCTGACATCCTATGTAACCAGTCTGGGCTAAGGTGCTTGTTAATCCCCGAGCCGAACGCGATAGAAACGTTCAGTTAACAATGGGTTTTCATCGTCGGCCGGCAAGGTGACCGCCAACACGGCTTCGCGAGCTATCGCTACCGCGGCCGGGGTCCAAGGTTCTGAAGCCGCCCCTAGTCGAACCTCCAGGGTATAGGTTCGGCCCGGAACCGCAGACCAGAAGATGGAGACGGCGGCCGTCTCCGGATCATGCCGGATGGAGAAAATCCGCAACACGGAATTGATATCTAACGGGTCCGTCCCCAACAGCACCTCGCCGCCGTCGGAAAGGCCATCGCGGTCCGTGTCAGGGTCGTTTGGCCCGGTACGGCCAGCCGCTTCCTCGGCATCCGTAAGGCCATCTCCATCCGAATCGCTGGCTCCAGCTTGAAGGAAGGCGATGATATCGCCTCGGGCGTGATCGAAAACCAGCGGACTGGCGAGGGTGAAGGGAGCGAGCGATGTGATTACCGCAAACTCTTCGTTGAGACCACCGGGACTCAGGACGACCTGGTCGCCGGGTTGAAGAAATCTGCCACTGGTCTCCAGCTCATCCTGTGTGGTGATCTCGAAAGTGCGGACCCCAGCATCCGCATTCCCGGCCACGGAAGTCATGGGCGCTATGTCAGCGACGCCGGGCTGTCCGAGAGCCAAAGCCTGTGCGGGGGTGACTGGACTCCATCGCCGCTCGCGTGTCCAGACTTGAAGCCCCGCGATACCCTGCTCCCCGGGCGCCAGGCCGCCGCCTTGGAGAACCGGCCCCCCGACGTCAAAGAATACCTGAGCAGGCGGGGGCAGGAAACCATCGGCAAGGAACGGGATCGGTGCGGTAGATGGCAAGGACGCCGGATCATCGGGGGGAGAAAGGAGTCGTGCCAGGTAACTCGGAAAATAGAAGGGGAGACGCTGCAAAAATCCCGCTATCGACTGCTGAAACGTCAGCGGGAGAAAGTGCGCAATGAGACCGTATTTCACACTGGCCGCAGATGCCATCCCGTTGATGAGCATAAACTCGCCAGTGGGATCCGCGCGTCGAAGCTCGATCGGCTTGCCATCCTTCAGCTTGGGAGTTCCCTCGGAGTTCAGCAGATATTTTCGGGGACCCAGGAACTTCGTATTGGGTCCATCCTCGAAAACAGAAAGGTTATCGACAAAATAGCCGGCTGTCGGAGTGGATCTTCCCCACGGACCGATCGTTGCCATCGCCTCCCCTGCCCCCTCGACGCAACAACGGAGATACTCGACGCGAGTATCCTGTAGGAAGAACGTGAAACTTTCACCGTGTTGCATATCCATGATGACGGCAAGTTCGTGGTACATTTTGATCCGCGTATTCTCGTCGCGAATCATCCCGCTATGCCGGTCAAAAATGGCGAGAAAGTCTACATCTCCCGTCACGAAGCGATCCGCCGTTCCGCTCGGTCCCGACATTTTGAGCTCCCACGTGCGACGCGGAGCTCCGCTCACAGGGTCAGTCACCGCACCTACCGGGGTTTGGGTAACGGTTCGTTCGTCGGTGACTCCCGCCTTGCGTCCAGAAACGCCCTGGGCGCCAGCATCGAAATCAATGTCGATTTTGGTGGTGGACACCTCGCCCTTCAGATCCAGGGTGGGGCTTAACTTGTCCCACTCCTCCACGCGCTGCTTCAAACGTTGCCGGACCTCCGATTCGAGCACGGGGTTTCCATTGAGCGCAGGTTTGCTCTGCTTAAGCTGCGCCATGTAGCGATCCAAGGAGTCGTCCAACGCATCCCCGGTCTTACCCACAAGGGTTGCCGGAGGTTCGACCAGTTCGATCCGGGCCAGCGACTCCCTCCGATAGCCGAGGAAGTCGACATCGATATCGTTTACACACTTCCACTTCAGCGCCTGCGGCTTAGGCCACGCGAGCTTTTCGCGCAGCAGCTGAAGGGATCTCGGATGCCGGGTCCGGAAGGTAACAATCGCATCATATTTTTTAGCGAACTGCTGGAGGCGGCGGCGCTGCTCGGAGGAGATTCCGTAGATCTTTGCGAGAAGGTTGTCGGTGAGCGAGTCACCCGCACGAAGCGCCGTGGCGATATCCGTTACGTTGGGATCGGCTTCGGCGGCCGCTATTCTGGCGTCCAGGCTGGCAGCCTGACGTTCCGCCTCCTGCCGTTGAGCCTTCGCAATGACATTGTCGGTGGCGCCTTCGGCCAGATTCTTAAGGCTGCGGGTGAGGGTTTGGAAATTCCGAGCGACGACCAAGGGCTCGAACAGAAGATCCGGGTTAGCCCCGAAGAATTTGCCCACCTGGAATTGCACCTCCTCAAGATCGCCCTCGTCCACCGCCCTGAAAAAGCGATCGACCGCCCCAACAGTGGCGACCGAGAAGGCCTGGAATGCCATGGGAATCTTGCCGCCCGCCTCCCCCGCCATCACCCCCAAATTAACGAACGTGAGATACTCCACATACGCCTCCTGAAGCAGCGCGTCCAAGGCCGCGGGATCGCCCTGGACCGTCCTCCAAAGCCGGCTGGCCAGAAACGCATGCTGCCCTAGAATCATCCCCCCAAGGTTTTTCAACTCGCTGCCGGCACTACCCGCGAATTGCAGTAAGCCGAGAACAGATTCGGTCCCTTCAAAATAGATCCCATGGCTCAGGCCGCAGATCATCGAGGGTACTCCTGCGTCCAAACACTCCTCCCGAAAGCCGTCGGGAGGAGGGGGAGCAGCCGCAAATTGCACGTCGAATTCATCGCGCCATTCTTCGTCGAGAAGCGCCTGGTCGGTGGCGGGAGTCAGCGACCCACTGGCCTCCCGCACCCATAAGCGAACCCCATACCGAACCTTTCCCCGAGCTGGCGAGTAGGTGTGAAAGGAGCGCATTACCGAGCTGATGGGGATCCGACTCAAAGGGCCTTCAGCGGGAATCTCAAAAATGAAATAGCGGTCGGCCGTGAGGCCGGCTTGTGTCGACGGAGCCATGAATCCTCCTCCCAGGTTCCCCTCAGGTAGCTGGTAGACCATCGCCACCAAATCCTTCGCCTCCCCGCTGGCCTTGGACACATTTTTCAGGAAGCCGTCAACCCGTACCGATTGCCCAGAGAGATATGCCGTTCTGCCGTCCGTCGGCCGGATGCCCCATTCCAGCAGCACCCTGTCCACTAATTTAAAGTCTTTCTGGCGAAATCCGACCACTTCAGTGCCCTTGAGAGCTCCGGTCGCCCGCACCTTGATGCTGAGGGAGGCGGGAGCCGCGAAAGCGTCGAGATTCCAGCGATAGACCGCCGTCTCGCCCGGGGCCAAATCGACTCGCTTCGCTTCGCCGCCCGGCTCCAGCCCCGACGGAGGGGTGAACAGCACGGGGAGGAGAGGAACGGCGGGATTCGTAGCGATGGTGCTCTGGATGAGAGCCAGGACCTTCTCCGCAAAAGTGATTCCCACGCTCTTCACCTCAAAGGCTGAAGAGTTCCGGATACGCGCCACGATCTCGATGCAGTTCGTGGCTTGCTTGACGACACCGTTCTCAAGGAGGACGCACTCCGCGCTCTTGCGGCTCTGCGGGGTCAGGTTCAGCACCAGGTTGGGAGGCGTGATGTCAATCTCCACCTCCAACGGGTTCACCACGACTTTCTTGGAGGCGCGAAGCGACGTCTGGTTGCTCTCGCTGTTCACGGCGGTCGCCATCGCGGTAAGCTCGGCAACTCCCCGTTCGAGCGCGGTCATGGCCACGGAAAAGGATGCGCTGGGCTGGTCCAAGGTCAGTTGTATGGCGCCGACAGCCTCGCGATCCCCTAGCTCGAGAATTTGCGGATCATCGACCTGGAGCAACGGGTGCTCGAAGCGAACGGTGTGAGGCTCGGGCCGTGTCAGAGCGGCGGTCACGGTGGCGGTGAACGTTTGGCCAGGCTCAAAATGGCTGGAGCGCGTCGAAATCAGAAAGCGGACGGGAACCGGGTCGATCCAGTCTAGAGGCCGCACGTCCGGTCCTGGATAGGACGACGGCCGGGCGAGCAACCGCCCGAGGGGAGTGTGCGATCCGATGGCCGGCAATCCACCCGCAGATGTGGAACTGCTGATGACATGCAAACCCGCCGCGCCGGCGACGTATACGATTTCCGAACCATCGGGTGACCACGCCGGCAGCGCAGGGTTGAACGCCGACCAATGCGAGGTCACGAGATGCTGAATGGCGCCCGTGCGAACATCCAACAGAGACAGGCTCCGTTGATCATCCTCGATCCCAGCGGGTTTCGGCCGTGGCGCTCCTCCAACGGCTCTGATCACGGTCTTAGTGACAGCGTGTCCAATCGCTAGAACGTCACCGACAGGTGACCATCGGAATTGGACCGGAGAGGGACCGGCGGAGGTGTAGACCACGAAGAAGTTGTCTACCCAATCCACGGTGGGAATGCTTTCATGAATGACGCGGGTACTTCCCGTCGATAAGTCCCGGACCTTGATTCTGCCCTCCGTTCCCAAGATGAATTGCATTTCCCCGCGTCTGGCATTGGGGATCTTCACCTGGACCCCTTTCGTGTTCGAGTAGACAATTTTGGACCCGTCAGGGGACCAATCGAACGAGGCGATGCTGCCATCTTCGATCTTGCCGAGGGACGCGCCCAGAGGGGACACGATCTCGATGCCTGTCGTCAGAAAGGCGAGCCGATCGCCAACCGGTGACCACCGAACCATGGCATTCACGTTGGCAGTGCTGAGACCGGAGACAATGACCTTGTCCGAGCTACCGTCCAGGTTGGCCACGCGCAGGTCTGTTCCAGTACGATAGGCGATCCGCCGACCATCACGAGAGATACCTGCCGTGACGAACACGAGCCTATTGGTGCCAAAGCTACCGGTTCGTGGATCGAGGCTTGTCACCCCGAGTCCCGACTGACCCGAGCCGCTCGGATAGGCCGAACTAACGCCGATCCAATCTTGAGCCACCTGGGCATCAGCCAAGCCCGAAAGCCAGCCGCAAAGAAGCCACACAAACGCACAACCAGCCGTTCCTGTGGAACGCGCCCACCGGATCCGGAAAGGAGATCTAGGTTCCTTGCGAAGGAAGCATGACGACATTGTGACACGATAATCGCGTCCGGCCACTCAGTCAATCGCGCAAGGGGCCGATTAAGGTGCCACTAGAAGTGGGTGAAATTGGGGGGGCCGACCCCACCGTGGGTATTAACGCGGCAGAGGACCCGCTTCTTTGCCTCCAAAACTGAGGATCGGACAAATTCGGCAATACAGCCGCTTCGGACCTTTGGTATTAGATGTCATGAAATCAGGACCTCATCCGAAGGAGCGAGGATCTGCTAAATCATTCCCGGCCGATACAGAGCAACGGAGGCAGCGGGGTCTCGCGCTCACCGCGGTTTCAACGGTGTGATCCCCAGAACCTGGGCGGGATTCTGAATCGTGAGTCGGTCGATCGCAGCCTGGGCCACGCCCGCGGCTCGGAGTGCGGGCAACAACGTGTCGTTGAGATAGGTGAATCCCCGCACCTCGCCCCCATCTTCCTGGCCTACGTTGTACCATCCGTTGTCCTGGGACAGAAGGAGCCGACCGGCGTGTTTCTCGAGCAGGGCAGCCACCAGTTTGAGGTGTTGCTCCAATGGGCGGCGGCTGACCGCATCGAAGGAGACCCAGGCTCCCAATTCGGCAATCTGTTGGTTAAAAGAAAGTCCATGGCTGTCTGAGTGAGCGACGACAAACCGGGACGGCATTCCCCCCTGCTCCGCGAAAAGCCGGGTTGCGGCCAGACCGGCAGGTCCGCCACCGGTATGACACGTCACGCTGAGTCCGGTTCGACCTGAGGTAATAGCCGCGGCGCGAACCAGTTTCTCATCGATCTCCGACAGCCGAACAGAGTCGCCCTTAACCTCGTCGACCCCGATCTTCAGGAAGCCGGGTTTGACGCCCGTGTCCTCGATACCGCGCTCCCACTCCGCCGTCCAACGCCCGGCGAGCTGGTCGGCGGACTCATCGTAGGCATGCGGCGGCACAAACTTGTCGTTAGCCCCGCCGTAATAACCGGTGTTGGTGATCAGGTGGAGGCCGGTTGCCTCGGCGAGCTGCTTCAACACCCGAGGGTCGCGGCCGATGAACGCCGGCGAGCAATCGACGAACCCGGTGAAACCGCGGTCGCGAAGCTCTCGCAAATAGGGAAGCATGCGCTTGACCACCGTGTCGACGTCCCACCGGTGACGCCCCGTCTGCCCGGCGCCGACAAAGTCGCACATCACATGCTCATGCACGAGGGTACGGCCCAGTTTTGCCGCCGGGATGGGACCAGTGACGGTCTGGACAAACGGTTCCGGTTTATCGAGCGCCGCCGCGTGAGGAACCAACCAGTTCTGGGAGCACCACCCCACGGCGGCCAGGCCCGAAAGAAATCGACGTCGGTTTAGAGAGCAATGCCTTGGTGACTTCTTGGTATCGGAGGTATGGACAGGTTCATTCATAGGCCCGATGCCGCGGCTTCCACATTAGGGTTCCTGCGTGGAGGTCAATGAACCGAAAATAAGCCTATCACCCCGCACTCTAGCAAGGAGAATAGTTGCTGGGGATGATCATGAGTCAGGAGCAGAGTCGCACCACTTCGTCGGCAATCGTGGACAACGGCAACACCTTGCTGACACCCCCATGCTTGATGGCCTCGGCGGGCATGCCAAAAACTACACAGCTCGCCTCGTCCTGGGCGATGTTCAGTGCTCCGGCCTCCTTCATCTCCTGCATTCCGCGAGCGCCATCGTCACCCATGCCCGTCATGATGACGCCTACGCAGTTCTTCCCGGCATATCGTGCGGCAGATCGGAACAGGACATCGACAGACGGCCGATGGCGGCTGACGAGGGGGCCGTCCTTGACCTCGACGAAATAGCGTGCGCCGCTACGCTTCAGCAGCGTGTGCTTGTTGCCTGGGGCAATCAAGACTTGGCCCCGGATGACGGAATCCCCGTCCGCGGCCTCCTTCACTGTTACCGCGCAGAGCTCGTTCAGGCGTGCAGCAAAGCTGGCGGTAAACTTTTCCGGCATGTGCTGCACGATCACGATGCCGGGCGAATCGGCGGGCAAAGCCTGGAGGAACTCCCGAAGCGCTTCGGTGCCGCCGGTCGATGCGCCAATAGCAACGATCTTCTCCGTGGTCTGGATCATGGCCTGCGAGGTGGCTTTGGCGATGACTGAGTCGGCTGAGAGCTTGGGTTGCACCTGCAGCGCCGGAGCGGCGGCACGCCTTTCCCGCACGCGGACCAGGGCGGCTGATTTCACCACGTCGCAAATGTGCACACACGACTCCTGAAAGAACTGCTTCGTGCCCAGCTTCGGTTTGGTGATGATGTCGACGGCGCCCTTCTCCAGGGCCGCGATGGCGGTTTCCGACCCTTTCTCAGTCAACGTCGAGCAGATGACGACCGGGATCGGGTGCTGGCTCATGATCCGCTGCAGAAAGGTGATACCATCCATCCTCGGCATCTCAACATCGAGGGTGATGACGTCGGGAACCTCCTCGCGGATCCGCTCAACCGCCATGTAGGGATCGCTCGCAGTCGCCATCACAGCAATGGATGGATCCGTCTCGAGAATCTCCTTCAGGCTCTGTCGGACGGTCGCGGAGTCGTCTACCACCAGCACTCGGATCTTGGGTTTATTCATGGCAAGCGAGTTGGATTCCGATGACCGAGATGTTTGTGCATCACCTCCCCGGTCGCGGTGTTGAATAGAATTTTTCTGCCATCGGTTCCCCCGACGTTGGAGGCGTGAATGGTGAACCCGGCTTGCTTAAGCAGTTCCCGAGCCCGACGCACATTGGCGTTCCCGATCCATCGTTCGCGGGAGGGGACTTCTGACATGCTGATGACATTGCCGCCCCCGAACAGTTTCACCTCGATCTCCTCCGGCCTGAGTCCGGCTTGCCGGAAATGATCGCACATGCGCGGGACGACCTCGCTGACATACCGGTAGGGGCATGCCTCCTGGTCACCGGCGGCCCCGGGACGGCCGTCCGGCAGCATCGCGTGGCAAATCCCGGCGAGGTGGGATCGCGGGTGAAACATGGTGACGGAGACGCACGATCCGAGCACGGTTACAATCATGCTAGGCTCCCGGCAAAGAATGAGTTCGCCGGGCTTAAGGTGAAGCTGGGGTAGCTTCGATGCCTTCATAAAGGCTTCCGAAACACGGCGGACGCGACCGGGGTCACGGGGATGTTCAAACCGGCCAGTGATTCCGAGTGTCCCACGAAAAGATACCCGCCGGGCTTAAGGTTGCGGCAAAGCTTGTTGATCACTGACTCCTGCGTCGGCTTGTCGAAATAGATCATCACGTTCCGAAAGAAGATCACTTCGAACTCGTCCTTAACGTTGTAATTGCCATCCATGAAGTTCAACCGATGGAAGTGGATGCGGCGACGCAGTTCGGGAACGATCCGCACCAATCCCTGTGCCGGATCCTTGCTCCGCATCAGGTAACGCGGGCGTAACGGTTCGGGCACAGGCTCAATGCGAGCCTCCTCGTAGATCCCCGCGCTGGCCTGCTCCAGCACGCGAGTGGAGATGTCGGTGGCAAGCACAACAAAATCGAACCCTCTCCTCTCGCGGGCGTATTCCCCCAGGACCATCGCCTGAGTGTAAGGTTCCTCGCCCGTGGAACACCCGGCGCACCAGAGCTTGAAGCGCCAGTTCGGGCCTTTTCCGTATTGGAGGGCGAGATTGGGCATCGCGGTTCGGGTCAAATACTCAAAATGCCGGGGCTCGCGAAAGAAATCCGTTTTGTTGGTCGTGACGGCATCAATGAAGTGAACGCGCTCCTCCTCCGCGTTCGGCGAATTGAAGAGGTAATCCTGATAGTCGTCCAGCGAATCGAGTTCGAGATGCCGCAGCCGCCGCATCAGCCGGCTTTGCAGCATCGAAACCTTGCTCTCATTCATCATGATTCCCAACTCACGGGTAATGAACTCGGCAAAGCGGGCAAAATTGTCCGCCGACAGGTTTAGCGCATCGTTCAGGGCGACCGCTTCAGGCTGGCCATTCCCTCCCGACGAAACCTTCACATTTGGACGAGCGGGCATGGTTTGAGGGTGCGTGGTTTAGTAGCTGGTGAATTCCTTGTCGTGTTGATCCGACTCGGCATTCGGATCCGACAAATCAATCGACTTGCCCGTCGTCTTGGCGGCGCGAGCCGGCGAGGACGCAGACTCAGACCTGGCACTCTTCGGCTTGGCCGCTGCGGCCGCCCGCGCCGACCCGAGCCCGGAGGCGGCCGTCCGATTGTGGGTGTTGACCTTAAAGAACCCGATGCTTGCCTGCAGCTGCTCAGCCTGGCTGGAGAGCTCCTCGGCCGTTGAGGCCAATTCCTCAGACGCGGCGGCGTTCTGCTGGATGACCTGGTCGAGCTGCTGGATGGCCTTGTTCACCTGGCCTGCGCCTGTGCCCTGCTCCGCGCTGGCGGCGTTGATCTCCTGAATCAACTCGGCTGTTTTCCGAATATCCGGAACCAGTTTGGTGAGGAGCTGCCCGGCCCCCTCGGCCACCTTCACCCCCTCCACGGTTAGCTTGCTGATCTCCGCCGCCGCGGTCTGGCTGCGCTCAGCCAGCTTGCGAACCTCAGAAGCCACCACTGCGAAACCCTTCCCGTGTTCGCCGGCCCGGGCGGCCTCGACCGCGGCGTTCAGGGCGAGCAGGTCGGTCTTGCGGGCGATTTCCTCGATGATGGTGATCTTTTCCGCGATGTCCTTCATCGCTGTGACCGTCTGCACCACCGCATCGCCGCTGCATCGGGTATCCTCGGCGGCCTTGGAGGCGAGCTTGTCCGTCTGCCGGGCGTTGTCGGCGTTCTGCTGAATGCTCGAGGTCATCTGCTCCATGGAGGAGGTGGTTTCCTCAGCGGAGGCCGCTTGCTCGCTGGCTCCTTGCGACAACTGTTGGGCGGTCGCGCTGAGTTGCTCGCTCCCCGAGGCCACGTTGCTCACGGCCTGGCTGACTTCACCCACCACACTGCGCAAATTCTCGAGCATCTTCGCGAGGGCGTTGCCGAGCGCATCACGATCGGAGAGCGGATGAACCTGGACGGTGAGATCTCCCTGGCTGATGGTCTCCGCAGCGGCAGCGCTCGCACGCAGATTGCTCGTCATGCGATTGAAGGCATCGCACAGCTCACCCACCTCGTCATTGCGCTTGAAATTGAGCTGATTGCTGAAATCGCCGGCCGCGATGTCATTGGCAAGATCAACGGCGGAGCGCATGGGAACGGTGATGGAGCGCGTGATGAGCACGCAGGCAAAGCCCCCCAGGAGGATGCCGCCGACCAGAATGACCACCACGGTTAGATGAGCACGGTCGTATCGAGCATTCGCCGCCTGATACTCCTCCTGGGCAACCCGCAGCTGCAAGTCCACCAGCTCACCAATCTTCGAGGTCAGGGGATCGATCACATCGTACAGCGGCCCGTCAAAGGCATTGAGTTCGCCGGCCAGCTTCCCTCGCTTTTGACTTAAGAAAGTCACCACTTCCGCCAGCCGGGGTTCGGTCTGAGCGAGCAGCTTCTTCGTGTCCTCAACCATCCGGGATTCCTCGTCGGTCAGCTTGGTGGCAATGTAAGCCTTCCAGTCGACGTTGGATTTTCCAACCGCCTCATTGATCGAGGTAAGCATTTGCTCAGCGGTCAGCGTACCGGCATTGCCCTTGTTCAGGGCATCGATGACGTAGACGGCATAGTTGTCCGAGATGGTTTTGAGCTGTTTGAGTGGCACCACCCGATCGTTGTAGACGGTTTCGAGCCCTTGCTTGGTTCTGGACAGGCCGATTAAGCTCAGGATCCCGACGGTGGCGGTGAGAAGGAAAAGGCCGGCACAGGCCAGACCGATACGTTTGCCGATGGTGAGTTTCATGGGAATAGGAAATTAGGTGGGGTTTAGTGGCTGACTTCCGCCGTATCCGACGGATCTTGCAGCAAGAAAAGTTCGTTAGAGGAAAACACCGCTTTGATATCGAGCAGAATGATGAACTGGTCGCCGCGCCGGCCCATCCCCTGGATCAGTTCGGAGCGCCAACGCATTGCGATCCGCGGCGGCGGACTGATCTGCGCCGGCTCCAGCTCAATGACTTCGTGAACACTGTCCGCGATACCTCCCACGACGGTAACCTCGCCCTCGAGATCCAGTTCCATCACCACGATGCGGCTGTTCACCGTCTCCGGGATCTGAGGCAGCCCGAACTTCAGCCGCAAATCCACGACCGGGATGGCCTTGCCGCGAACGTTGACGACCCCACGCATGTAATCAGGCGCCGTGGGCACCCGCGTGATCTGGGGAAGCTCCAGCACCTCGCGCACCTGGGCGACATTGATGGCGAAAAGTTCATCTCCCAGCTTGAAAGTGATGTACTCAGCTGTCGCGGAGATCGAGGAGGTTGACACGGATGAGGAAGTGGTTGGATTCATGGTAAAGGTGAGGTGCCGAGATGGGGAGCAGAAGAGGAGCGTTGCGCGGGGCCGGCGCCGCGGGTGCGGGCCGACTGGATGAGCCCGACTAGATCCAAGATCAGCGCCACTCGTCCATCGCCCATGATGGTCGCACCGGAGACGATCCCGACATTGCGATAGAACCGGCCCAGGGATTGAATGACGGTCTGGTGGCTACCCAGGACTCGGTCCACCACTAGTCCCACGCGCTGGTCCTCATGGCGGACGATGACAATCTTCTCCAAGTCGAGTTCGGCACTACGAACGTCGAACACCTCCCGCAGCCGCAGATAGGGCACCAGCTCACCTCGGATGGCGACGACGTTGCGGCCGTTATTCCGGCTCCGCTCGTGGCGCAGCAGTTCAACATTCTCGGTCACGATCGACATCGGAATAATGAACTGATCCCCCCCCAACTCGACCAGCAACCCATCGATGATCGCCAGCGTCAGAGGCAGCGTGAGAGCTATCGTGGTGCCTACACCCACTTCGCTAGCAATGGATACCGATCCGCGAAGCGCATCAATCTGCCGCTTCACCACGTCCATGCCAACACCCCGGCCGGAGATGCTCGTCACCTGTTGGGCGGTGGAGAAGCCGGGAAGGAAGATCAGATTGAAAATCTCCTTATCGCTCAAACTGGCATCCGCCGGTATGAGCTGTTTCTCGACGGCCTTGGCTCGGATCGCAGCCGTATCCAGGCCCTTGCCATCATCTTGAATAGTGACGACCACATTGGACCCCGTGTGAGCGGCCGCCAGACGAATGGTTCCGCGGCGAGGCTTGCCCCTCTTTTGACGAACATCCGCCGCTTCGATCCCATGATCCAAGCTATTGCGAATGAGGTGAACCAACGGATCACCCAGCTGATCGAGCACCGTCTTGTCGAGTTCCGTTTCAGCCCCTTCGGTGAGGAGGTCGATCTCTTTCCCGAGCTCGGCGGAGAGATCGTGAACCAGCCGCTTGAAGCGGTTGAAGGTGGAGCCGATCGGCATCATGCGGATACCGAGTACATCGTCCCGTAACTCGGACACCAGGCGCTCGATTTCCTCAACCGGGACGGCGAGGTCCGGGGAGTCGAATCGTGATGCCGCCTGGCTAAGCCGAGACTGGTTCATGACCAGTTCGCCCACCAGGTTGACCAGGTGGTCGAGCTTTTCAGATGGGACGCGAACTGTGTTGTCCTTCCCGGGGGCTTTGCGAGCTCCCACCCCGGTCGGAACGGCGGAGGTCTTGGGGGTGGAGGCCGACCGACCCTCCGTTCGGCCTAAGGCTGGAGCAGTCGCGGCCGGATTTGGCTGGGAAGCTGCGCGGGGACTCGTTTCCGGAATCTGAACCATCAGCGCGCCCTTGGCCGACGGAGGGACCGGTTCGATCAGGATCGTGCTACCGTCCTGAACGAAGATGAAGACATCCTGAATGGCATTCAGGCCCTTGTCAGTGCTGAGATGGATATCCCAGGCAAAGTGGCATTGATCCGGCTGAAGCAAGGCGAGCTCAGGAACTTCCTCCAACTTGGCCACGAGGGTACCATCGCCCAAGGCTAGCAGCTCCTTGAGCAGTGCAACCGGACTCGTACCGCTCAGCAACAACGCCGGGTCCGGACGAAATTGGATTTGAAAGCTCTCCCGGGGGCGAATGCCCGTCGGGGGAGGCGGGATCGTAGCCGAGGGCGGAGCTGGGAGAGTATCGTTCCGGAGAACCGAGGCGCCACCGGGATTCCACAGCCCATTCAGCGAAGCGATAATCCTACCGCTCTCATCGGCCGAGCCGGACGACGGTGCTGGTGCCGGATCCAGCAGAAACTTGATATGATCCTTGGCGGCCAAAACCAAACCGATCAGCTCCTGCGAGAGACCAAGCTGTCCCTCGCGCACCCGATCCAAAGCCGTTTCAACGTGGTGTGTAAAGGCCGCGACCGCATCGAATCCGAACATGGCACCGGATCCCTTGATCGTGTGGAAGGCGCGAAACAAACGGTTCACATCCTCGGCGTCCGGCGCCAGCGGGTCCACCTCCAGCGCGACTTCCTCGATCAGCCCGAGCAGATCGTCGGCTTCCTGAAGAAAGGTGATGGCGGGATTGGGCTGCGACATGAGAGCGATGCTGGGCTTAGGGTAGAAACTTCTTCGCTACCGCGACGAGTTGCTCGCTGCGAAAGGGTTTCACGATCCAACCGCTGGCACCTGCGGCCTTGCCCGCCTGCTTTCGGTCATCTTGAGACTCAGTGGTGAGCATGATGATCGGAACGTACTTGTATTGAGGCAGTGCCCGAACCCGCTTGATCAGCTCGATGCCATCCATTTCTGGCATGTTCAGATCAGTGATCAGCATGCCTACCGGGGGGGCGCCGTCCAGTTTGCTCAAGGCCTCCTTCCCATCCATCGCCTCCACCACCTCGAAACCTGCGTTGCGAAGGGTAAAGGAAATCATTTGTCGCATGCTGGCAGAGTCGTCAGCTGTCATGATGGTTTTGCTCATAGGTCAGAGATCAGGAATCACGTGGTTTGGTTATCGGAAAGTGCCGCCAGAGGAAGTCCGATCGCGGCGCTCGCCTCCACGACCGCCGGCGAGATCGCAGAGATGGTGAACGGCTTGTTGGCGGCGAGAGCGGACTTTCGGGTCGAGCAAAGCAGCTGCAGGGTGACCCAATCACAGGTTCGCACATCGCTTAGATCCAATCGAATCTCAGACTTCGAGGTGACCAGCTCCAGAAGCGTTTCGCGAAGCAGGAATCCCGTGTGGAGATCAAGGTCGCCCGTCAGCTTCACCGCCCCATCCGAACTGTGCGTAAAAGTGAGATCCATAACGCAGACCTAGTTGAGTCTAGAAACTCCACTGCTCCGGTATCTCGAACCGCCGCCTGCTGGTAAGGCCAATGCGGGGCAACGCTTCAAAGGTTGAACGCTACCTTGATGCCGCCTGGACCGAATGTTGCTCCCCCAAGTTTGTCGCATTGATACCTCCCCGCTTAAACAAAGACAATGGTGCCGCCCCCCATTTACCAGGATGACTCAGCCACCCCCGACTGGCAGCACGACTCACCACCCCAAAAGCTGGTGTCATACCCCATACCCTTCCCAACAAGTTGTGTAATCGGCAGGGTGTCGGGAACGGTTTAGCAAGAATTGGTTTGGAGGCCTGCGATTTCGCCAGACCCCGAAGGTGGTCGCCTCTAGCTAGCCGTCCTCCATTCTCGCTTAGAAACGCTTTTAGGATGGACGGCGAGGCTAGCTTTGGTTAGTGCACTGCGGTTCAGTCAAATCAGCGGAGCATTTGTTGTTCTAACCCCAAACACGAGTGACCTCTAGTTATGCAGCAAACCCTACTCACCCTATGTGTCTGCCTTATCCTCATGCCTTGGCGCGGTTCGACCGCCCCCTCGGATCCTCCTATCTCAGCCAATAGCGTCACCCTCGCAGCGGACGCAACCCCCACCGCAACGCTGAGTGGTGACGGGACGGTCTGTCCCGGCCAACCAACACCCATCGGCGTGGCCCTGACCGGAACCGCTCCCTGGACGCTCACCTGGTCGGATGGTGTGCAGCAGACCTCAGTCGAGGCAACTGTGACTCGGATCGTCTCTCCCACCAACAACGTCACCTACTTCCTCACCGGCCTCTCGGACGCCAGCGGGACCGCCAACGTCGAGGACCTCGGTGAAAGTGTCCTGATTCGGGTGGAACCCAAGCTCACCGCGACGCTCTCCAACATCACCACGAATGTGTGCAGCGGCGAGCCGCAGCAGCTGCGGGTGGCATTCACGGGGCGAGGTCCCTGGATTGTCACCTGGTCCGATGGTTCGACCAGCACCGCCACCACCAGCCCCGCTGTGTTGGAAGTCACCGCGATCAACACGAACGCCAGCCGAACCATCACCACCAATTTTACCATCAGGAGCTTGTCCAACGCGTCGTGCACCGCGGCGGCAGCCGATCTCAAGGGGAGCGCGATTCTCAATGTGGCACCTCGGCCCACCGCAGTCGTGAGCGGCGATATCACACTGTGCGAAGGAAGCACCGCATCCATCCAAGCAATCCTGACCGGCGTGGGACCTTGGGTGGTCGTCTGGTCCGATGGGGTGATCGAGAATGCCACCGCCAGTCCGGCCCGACGAACCGTCAGACCCGCAGGCACCACGGAATATCGGGTGAAGGCGCTCTCGGATAGGAACTGTTCCGCTCGGGCGGAGGATCTGACGGGTCTGGTAACCGTCGACGTCCTGCCTCGCCCGCGAGGCACGGTCAGCGGAGTGGCAACCATTTGCAATCGTGGATCGACCGAAATCCAAGCCGACTTGACCGGCCTTGGCCCCTGGACGGTCACCTGGTCGGATGGCTTGGTCCAATCGAATGTCCTCCAGAGCCCGGTGGTTCGAATCGTGAGCGGCACCAACGAGACACCCGCCACCGTGGTCACCAACCGATACTCCCTGCGCGCCGTTGCTACCCTGGAATGCCGGTCACAGGCTTCCGATCTACAAGGAGAAGCCATCGTTCGGGTGCAAAACGGGCCGACCTCGACGGTCACAGGAACCAACACGGTTTGCAGTGGCCAGCCTGCCCTGATCCAACTGACCCTCACGGGCACTGGGCCTTGGGAAATAAGCTGGTCGGATGGCTTTGTTCAAAACGTTGCCCACGCGATCACGAATCGCCTGGTGAGCCCGGTAAATCCAAGCGCCACCGAAACGACCGCGCTCAGCTACACCATCACGAATCTCGTCGACGCGATATGCACGGCTTCGGTCACCCAGCTCAAGGGGCGAGGCTTGGTGAACGTGTATCCGAGAACCGGAGCAACCCTCACCGGGGGCGGGACGGTTTGCACCGAGGGGGCGGCTGTTCTTTCGGTGGAGCTGACCGGAACCGCACCGTGGACCTTAGTCTGGTCAGATGGCTTCCAACAAATTACCAACGGGCCGATCGCGCTTCGTGTGGTCAACCCGACGACGACGACCAACCTATTTCTCACCAGTCTTACCGATGGACGCTGCGATGCCGATCCCTCCGAATTGAGAGGTAACGCTACGATCACCCTCAGTGCCCCCCCTTCGGCGGTCGTATCCGGGGATGCCACGCCGTGCTTGGGGCAGACCGTCCCGATCCAGGCGACCTTGACCGGCACGGGACCCTGGACGCTGACGTGGTCGGACGGATTTGTTCAGTCGAACATCCTGCAAAGCCCGGTGACTCGACTCATCTCGCTCACCAACAATGCGGGTGGGAATGCGGTAACGAATCGCTTCTTCCTGACCGCGCTGACTTCTGGCGATTGTCAGGCTCGCCCGGCGGATCTCACTGGCGAAGCCATTCTCGTCACACCGGAGCGACCCACCGTAACCGTGAGTAGTCCCAGCGGTAGTATTTGCGCCGGCGATACGGCACTGCTTCAAGTCACATTATCCGGTCAAGGACCCTGGACGGTCACCTGGTCGGATGGCGAAGTGGCGACCTACTTCGCGAGCCCAACGAATCGAATCGTTCAACCCACCCGACTGTCCACCTACAGCGTACGGGCGCTCCAGGATGCCAACTGTGCGGCCCTTCCGGAGGATATCGCGGGCAATAACGTGCTCGTGCGTGTCAACCCCGCTCCGGCAGTTCCCATCAGCTTGGGAGATGTCACCAACACCGTCGAGGGAACCCTTTCACCGCCGCTGGCGGTGCAAGCCCCAACCGGCAATGTGGTTGTTGACTGGTTCAGCTCCGCGACCGGCGGTGTCGCCCTGGCCACCGGGACCAATAGCTTCCAGCCCACCAATCTGGTGGCGGGAGCCTATCTCTACTATGCCGAAGCGAGGAATGCCCAGTCAGGATGCCTGAGCACCAACCGCACCCCCGTCAGTCTCACCATCGTGCCACGGCTGGTGCTGCAGCTGCAGCGAATAGAGGGATCCTCCCAGTTGCTCAGCTGGTTCGGAGCGTATGGGCTCCAAACCACCACGAATCTGTTTGGTCCCGCTGAGGCACCCAATTGGGTGAATATCGTCACGGGCCAGGTGTCGACTTTGAACTTCTACACCAACACCAGCTCGGAACGAGAGAGATACTTCAGGCTTTTTCAGCCTTAGCAGAGGCCTTGCTGGAGGCCTTCTTTGAAATTTGGGCGGCCAGGGCGAAGTCCTTGGCCGTCAGGCCACCGGCGTCGTGCGTCGTCAAGACCAGATGCACTTGATTCCAGCGGATGTCTATATCGGGATGGTGCCCGGCGCGTTCCGCTAGACGAGCGAGCTGATTCACGAACCTGATCGCTTGAACAAAGCCCTTGAACTCGAAACTGGACCGAATCGTCGTGCCTTGGCGGCGCCAGAGGGGAACGGTTTTTAGAGCGGCCTTCAGCTGTGGTTTAGTGAGTGGTTTCATAAGGAGAATGACTTTCAGAAAAGTAACAACTCCTCCGCGGGACAGGCCCGCGGAGGAGTTCTAATCGGTGACTCAAACTATCCAACGACCGCTTTCGCGACTCTCCACCGAGCCGCCTCGATGAATCCTGGTTACTTCTTCTTTTTGGACTTGTGACGCCCTTTGAACGTCAGCTCGGCAATACCCGATTTGTCCAGTTCGCCCAGGCCTTCCTTCACCATGCGATCATACTGCTTCTTGGTGGCGGCGGCCAACGGCAAGGTCAACCCCGCCTCCTGACCGAGTTTGAGGGCAATGCCGCTATCTTTGGCGGCATGCGAGGCGGAGAAGAAGCAGCTGTGATCCCGATTCTGCATGTCCTCGCCATCAGTCACCAGCACCCGGCTGTTGGCGCCGGTCTGCGAGAAGATCTCACGCAGCATGGTCAGGTCCAGCTTCAGCGCCTGTCCCAACCCGAGACCTTCCGCCAAACCTGCAGTATTGATGTTCATCACCATGTTCACCAACGCCTTGACGCGCGCGGCTTGACCCGATTTCCCAACGTAGCGCATGGAGTTGCTGAGCTTCTCCAATACGGGCTTAACCTTGTTGTAAACGGCTTCGTCGCCACCGAGCATCAGATAGAGGGTCCCCTGACGGGCCTGGGTGATGCTGGAGGCCATGCAGGCTTCCAGCGACGCGGCCTTGGCCTTCTTGGCCAGCTTTTCAACGTCGACGTGGGTCTTGGGAGACACCGTGGCGCAGTTGATGAACACGCGTCCCTTGGCGCCAACCAGCAGGCTGTCCCCCTTCGGCGCAAAAATCCGAACCATGGCCTTGTCATCCGTCACGACGGTGACTACGACGTCGGCCAGGGCGGTCACTCCCGCCAAGGTCGTCGGAGCGGAGCAACCCAACTCCTTAGCCAACGCTTCAGCGATCGGCCGGTGGGTGTCATAGACCGCCGTGATTTCAAATCCAGTTTCCTTGAGTCGGCGGGCCATATTGGACCCCATGCGACCCACTCCAACGAATGCAATACGTTCTGCCATATGTGTTCTCTTGTTCTCTAATTGATAGTAACGATGATGAAGTAACGACGACTAACCTTTTTGGAACTCCGGAAAAAATGGGTTGTGCTTCTTCTCCAGCCCGACCGTGGTCAAGGGCCCGTGGCCTGGACAGATCACACAGTCATCGGGCAGAGTCATGATCTTGCGGCGATTGTTGCCCAACGCATCGAGGTAGGAAACCTTGCCACCTCCCATCGAGCTTGCAAAAACCGCGTCCCCCACGACCGCGATGGGCCGGCTCAGCCCGCGAATGACGTAAGTGGTCCCACCCGGAGAATGACCGGTGGTGGATCGCGTCTCGATCTGAAGTCCTCCGGCGCTAAACACCGTTCCCTCGGCGAATGTCTTGGCACCGGGAAAAGGCTCCTTCTCCGAAACCCAGATCTCCGCCTGGGTATCCGACTGGAAGCGCTCCACGTCCGCCACATGGTCGCCATGAGTGTGAGTCAGCAGAAGATACCTGAGTTGCAGGCTTTGGCTTTGAATCGACTTCATCATCCCCAGCGCGATGGCACCCGTATCGAACGCCACAGCCTGACGAGTCGTCTCATCCCAAACCAAGTAGGCGTTGACGGTCATGTCACCGAACCGAGTATTGAACTGGAGCAGACCGGGCACCGCGAGTGGATCAGGAGCCCAGCTATTCTTGGCCATCTCCGCCAGCGAGGACTTACCGAGGTTGAGGCTGCGGGCGAGTTTACGGATCTCGTCCTCCAGCACTTCGCCCTTCTTGATGCGAGCGATGGCTTCGGGCGCCACGTCGGCACGCCTCGCCAAATCGGCATCACTCAGCTTGAACCCGTTTTGGGCCTTACTGATGACATCAACGAACGTGTCTTCGAGTGGAATCGTGGCCATGTGCAACGATCCAAGAATTAGGCCAGCCTAGGGACGAAAGGAAGAAAAAAGGCTTAATCGGACTCAGGGTTTGATGTTACCGCCGATCGGACCCACGTTCTTGGCCGTCAGGCCTGGGCTCTGCAGCACCTTGCTGTAGCCCGGGTAGGTCACCGAATACTGGAACCCCTGACCGGTGCCTGCGGCACCGAATCGACCCTTTTTGTCGATCGCGATAAAGTTGATGCTGAGGTCGAAACCCTTCGGATCGAGACGCGCGATGCGTTTGATGGTTTCAATGCAGGCCTCCTCCGGTGACAGGCCCTGACGCATGAACTCGACCACCTGATAGGAACCGCAGTAGCGCATGACGTTCTCGCCGAGACCCGTGGCGCCAGCCGCACCCACCTCGTTGTCGACGTAGAGCCCACCCCCGATAATCGGAGAATCGCCTACCCGACCAGGCAGCTTATAACCCCAGCCGCTGGTCGAGCAGCCGCCGCAGAGGTTTCCATCCGCACCCAAGGCAATCAGTGCGATGGTATCATGGTTCTTCGGGTTCTTGGCCTTCTCGGCTTCCCGAGCTTTCTTCCATTTCTCCCATTGTTTCCGCTGCCCGTCCGTCAACAGCTCCGTGGTGGGAAACCCTTGCTGGAGCGCGAATTCGCGGGCACCGGCTCCCACGAGCATGACGTGCGGAGTCTTTTCCATCACCCGGCGCGCCACCGAAATCGGATGCAGGATTCCCTCGATCGCTGCCACGCTGCCCGCCTTGTGCCCGGGCCCATCCATAATACAGGCGTCAAGTTGAACTACCCCAGCCGCATTGGGAATCCCACCGATCCCCACGGAAGCATTGGAGACATCCTCCTCAGCGAGGCCAATCCCCTGCTCGATCGCATCCAGCAGCTTTCCCCCTTTTTCGAAAGTCTGGAGCGCGACTTCGTTCGCCGGCTTGCCGAAGGGCCAGGTGGAAACGAAAAGCGGACGTACGGACGTGGATTGAGCCATGGGATCGGAGGGTTTAGCGGCAGCCAATTTGGCCGGCAGGGCCAGCGAGCCAACCACCGCACCCGAGCCAACCAAGAATTCGCGACGAGTCATAAAGTTAAACAAGGACGTTAAAAGCCGGTCCATCATTTGCCGAATCTCGGGTTTGTCAATTTCGCTGTTGACCATGCCTCGAGCGGACGGTTCTCCATTGCGCGAGGTTCCTTTTGATGCAAACCTGCGTTTCGATGAACGCCCCCAGCCACCACGGTCTACCCGGCTCCCCGTTGGGTCCTCGAATGGTCTTGCTCGGTCTCATGCTCTTGGCCATCCATCCGGCGATCCCTGCCGCTGAACTCCAGGTTGGCACAGCGCGCATCGACATCACTCCCAGCTATCCCATCCGTCTCAATGGGTTCGGGGGACGGCGAACCGAGTCAGAGGGGGTTTCCCAACGCATCTGGGCCAAGGCCCTCGCATTCCAGGATCCTGCCACGGGTCCAGCCCTGATCATCGCCATCGACAACCTGGGAGTGCCGGATTACATCCATCAGGAGCTCACTCGCCGTCTCGCAGGTCCGTTGGGGCTGAAGCCCGAGCGGATCGCACTGACCGCCACTCACACCCACACGGCTCCGCTGCTGAGCCGGTTTACGCCCACGATTTTCAGCGTACCGATTCCTCCGGATCATCTAGCGCGAGTCGACCGTTACACCGGCGAACTCATCGACGCCATGGAACGTGTGGCGCTCGAGGCCTGGAGGAATCTCCAGCCCGCCACGCTATCCTACGCGCTGGGCCAGGTCACTTTCGCCGCGAACCGTCGAACCAAAGGAGGACCGGTCGACCACGATCTGCCGGTCCTGGCCGTGCGATCCCGCGACGGCCAACTTCTCGCGATCTACACCAGCTATGCCTGCCATTGTGTGACGCTTTCCCACAACAAAATCAGCGGAGACTGGGCGGGCTATGCTCAGGAGGAGATCGAGCGCGCTTTCCCCGGGACGCTGGCTCTCACTTCGGTGGGATGCGGCGCTGATTCGAATCCAAGCTCGGGCGTCACCGGCGACAAGGTCGACATCGCGTCTGCCCAAGGCCAACAGATTGCCGCCGAAATCCAGCGCCTCCTCAAGACGCCCCTAAAACCCTTGGCGGGCCCGCTCCGGGCAGCGATGAGCCGTGTGATCCTGCCGTTCGATAAGCTACCCACCCGCGGCGAACTGGAGGAGAAAGCTAAGCGGACCGATGCCGTCGGCTACCATGCCCGATTCAACCTCGCAAAATTGGATCGCGGCGAAGTCCTGCCCGCTGAACTGCCCTATACCATTCAGACGTGGACCCTGGGAAACTCCCTGGCCATGATCAATCTGCCGGGGGAAGTCGTCGTGGACTACTCCCTCCGGTTGAAACGCGAATTCGATCGAACCCGCCTTTGGGTGAACGGCTACGCCAACGAAGCGCCGTGCTACATCCCCAGCGAACGGATCTTGAAGGAAGGCGGCTACGAGGGCGGTGACGCCATGATCTACTACGACCGGCCCACGCGCTTTGCACCGGGGCTGGAACAGAAAATCATCGATGCCATCCGAGGTCAGATTCCGGCCGACTTCCTCGCCCCCCAAGGAACCGACGGCACCAAGCCGCTGGGGGCCGCGGATGCCCTGAGGAGCTTTCGCGTCCGGGCAGGATTGGAGCTCGAATTGGTGGCCAGCGAACCCCTGGTGACCTCACCGGTCGCGATCGATTGGGGGGCCGACGGCCGGCTCTGGGTCTGCGAGATGTACGATTATCCGCAAGGGTTGGACAACCGATTTCAACCCGGCGGGCGTATCACCTTCCTCCAAGACACCAACCTCGACGGGCGATACGATCGAAGCCAGGTGTTTCTCCCGGGAATCCCCTTTCCAACCGGGGTGTTTGCCTGGGGCTCCGGAGTGCTGGTGTGCGCTGCTCCGGATCTGCTCTACGCCGAAGACACCGACGGGGATGGAAAGGCCGACCGAGTGCAGAAATTGTTTTCGGGGTTCTCGACGGAAAATTATCAAGCCAGGCTGAACGGACTGGCCCTGGGGTTGGATGGTTGGATTTACGGAGCCAACGGGCTGCTGGGGGGCCTGATTACCAACCACCTGTCCGGCGGGACGGTGGACATCCGCGGACGAGATTTCCGTTTTCGACTCGCGGCTGATCTCTCGAGCGCCCGTTTCGAAACGGCGACTGGCCTCAGCCAGCAGGGTCGCGTTCGCGACGACTGGGACCGCTGGTTCGGATGCGACAACAGTACGCTCGTCCACCACTATCCGATTCACGATCACTATGTTCGACGCAACCCCCGTATTGCGGGACCTCCCCCTTCCCTCTCCCCGTTCGACGAACCCAATCCAAATCGGCTCCATCCGATCAGTCGGGCTCTGGAGCGCTTCAACGACCTGGACCATCTCAACCGCGTGACCAGCGCCTGCGGCATTGGGATCTACCGTGACGACTTTTTGGGAGCCGAGTTCAAGGGTGACCTCTTCACCTGCGAGCCGGTGCACAACCTCGTCCATCGACTCAAGGTCGTCCCTCAGGGAGCCATGGTGAAGGTTCGCAAGCCGGAGGACGAAACGGGCATCGAGTTCCTCGCATCCTCGGACAACTGGTTTCGCCCAGTACAAGTTCGCACCGGGCCTGACGGAGCGCTCTGGATCGTGGATATGTATCGTTTTTTGATGGAGCATCCCCGCTGGATCTCGCCGCAGCGTCTGGCCAGTCTGGACATGCGTGCGGGAGCGGACCGGGGACGTCTGTACCGCCTCCGGCCGGTCGGCCAACCCCTCCGTCCCGTGAGGAACCTCATCCCACTGACGACGGAGAACCTCGTCGCCTCACTCGACTCCGCCAACGGAACCGAACGAGATCGCGTTCAGCTCGCACTGGCGCAGCGAAACGGAACCGACTCGGTCCGCGCGCTGAAGTTGCTGGCTCGCAACGCCAGCCGACCCGAAGTGCGGGCTCAAGCGCTCGCGGCTAGCGCGACACCCTTGGTTCCGCTCGACGCGTTGATCCAAGCGCTCAAAGATCCTGAACCGTCGGTAATCGCCATGGCGCTCATTCAGAGCGAACTGTGGATCAGCCCCGGGCTGGATTACGATGCTCTTTCCCCGGGAACGCCAACGCTGGACCAGCTCTGGACGTCGCTGGCTTCATTGAGTTCCCACCCAGATCCCCGCGTCACCCACCAGCTGGCGCTTTCGCTGGGCAGTTCCACAACCCCGCGCGCGGGGGAACTGCTCGCCCAGATCGCTACCAGCTCTGAACCGTCGCTTTGGCAACAAGCCGCTATCCTGACGTCTGCGGGACCGCATGCAGTCGTCATTCTCCGAGCCCTGCTCGCCCGAGTCCAGCCCCAGGAAGATCCCCCGGTCTCGTTCCAGCCCTTTCTGGAAAAACTCTTGGCCTCCTGCCCCCATGAGGCACAGCTCGTGCCGACGCTGAAAGCCCTACTTCCCCAAACTGGCTCGGTAAAGGGTTGGAGGCTTCACGCGCTGTCACGCGTCCTCGACGCACCCAACGATCCACTCTTCTCGGTAAACGCGCTACTGAATGAATCCCCGCTCGACGCGGCGTTCAAGGAGCGCCTGATTGAAGTTTTGGGGGAGATCTCGGCCGTTGCCAACGATTCCCGGGCTAAGGTGGCCGATCAGGTCGCCGCGGTCAGACTGCTCGGCCGCAACCAAAAAACCTTCGCCGACGACCTGCTGCAGCTTTCACGCCTGGCCACCGATGCCGATAGTTCCCAGCTACGCGAGGCGGCCCTGAAACGCCTCAGCCGCATGTCTTCACCGGAAATCCCGGGGCTCCTACTGCAGAATTGGGCTCGGCTCTCCCCGGCGATTCGACAGGACCTCTTGAGATGGATGCTTGGGCGCGAAAGCTGGTCTCTCGCGGTTCTAAAGGCGGCCCGCGAAGGCACGATCCAAGCCAACGAACTTTCGTCGGTTGACCGTGAGCGCCTCTCCACCAGCTCCAACGACGAAATCAAAAAGCTTGCCGAGCTGGTGCTTCCGCTCAAAGCGCAAGCGTCCAGAGACGAGGTGCTGCACCGCTATCAGAGCCTACCCGATCCGGGAAATGACGCGGCGAATCGAGGTCGCGAACTTTTCATTAAGAACTGCTCGACCTGCCATCAAGCGGGAGGCTCGGGACATCGGGTGGGACCCGATCTGGATCCGCTGGCCGGCCGGGAACTCGACTTCTGGGTGAAGAACATCCTGGATCCGAACGCCGTGGTGGAGCCGCGATTCGTAGCCTATGAGGTGGAGACCCGGGATGGCCGGAGCGCCAGCGGGATCGTTCAATCTGAAACCGGCACCAGCCTGCTGTTGGTTCAACCGGGCGGGGTGACGGAAACCTTTCTGAGATCGGAGCTGCAAAGCATACGAGGACTCGGCCTGTCCCTGATGCCGGAAGGACTCGAGGCTGTGCTTCCTCCCGTGGATTTCGCCGCACTCGTGGGATTTTTGCGGCGATCCTCTCCACCCAAAGTGATCGCCGGTCAAGCCCTGCGCAGCCTGCGGGGCCGCAAGGACGGTTCGCTCTTCTTGCCGGCGTCGGCGGCCGAGCTGCGGGGAGGCACGATTACTTTTGAGCGTGACTTCGAGAACATCGGCATGTGGCATGGAACCACGGACCAAGCAACGTGGAGAATCGAGTCGACCGGGGCAGGAAACTACGATGTTTACCTGGACTATGCCTGCGCTGCCACTTCGGCAGGCAATACGTTTCAGTTGCATCTGGGAAATCAAATCATTCGCGGTCGGGTCGAAGCAACCGGCCCCAACTGGAGCGACTACGTGCAGGTGCGTGTGGGCTCCCTCAGCCTGACGGAGGGGAGTCACTCGCTGTCGATCTCCCCGGATGGCTCGCTGAAGCAGGCGCTCATGGATCTTCGCGCCATTGCTCTGGTCCCCGCGGGTGGAAGTCCGCAGTGGCCTCGAGCCAGCTCGGTCGCTGCGCCGGGGAATCCGCCCCGGGATGCGGCGTCGCTGGCTCGGGTCATTTTGGACCCGAAGAGCAGCGAAGCGGAGAAAGAGGGGGCCACCACGACGCATCCCCATTTAGCGGCGGCGATTCTGGCGGAGCTGACACGAGAACTGCCTCTCGAGACGGCGGAGGAGTATCGTCGCATCCCCTGGATTTGGCGGCTGACCCTCCTCACGGCCCGCAGAAACGACGCCCCGCAACTGTTGGAACTGCTCAAGTTATCCCTGCCCTCGGAAACAACCGCACTACGCGATTGGCAAGCGGTCGCTTTGGGTGGCGGCATCATCAACGGGCTCAGCCAGCTCGATCTCTGGCCAGCCGAACGCATTCGAGCGATTCTAGCGGACGACACTTCCTTACAGGCTCGATGGACTCGCGCCCTCGAACTGGCTTCGGCCATGGCCGCGGATTCGAAGGTTCCGACGGGCACACGCTATGATGCGCTGAGGATGCTGGGCGTCGAGCCTTGGGACAAACGTGGGAAGCAACTCGCCCATTACCTCGCGGCCGGAACCAATGAAGAGTTGCAAATGGGAGCGGTGAGCGGGTTGGCGGATATGCCGGGTTCTCAATCTGCTGCGGCCCTGCTGGGATCGCTCGCTCACCTGAAAGGTACGAACCGCGAACTCGCTCTGGATGCCATGCTCCGAGGAGAGGAGCGAGTGCGGATGCTCTTGGCTGCGGTAAGGGCAGGAAACCTGAAGACTTCGGACCTCGGGGAGAAGCGCAGCGAAAGGCTACGAGAGTTCCCGAATTCAGTGTTGCGGCAGGAAGCCGTTCAGGCGTTGAGTGGCGGCGATCGCGGACAATTGTAGAGAGGTCCGTCCCCCGGTGGGACCTTGTTACCTACCGCTTGAAGTCGGTATCGGGCTTTTTCAAGTTCAGCTCCTTGATCCAGATGTTACGGTAGCGAACATCGTGACCCTCACACTGCAGCTTGAGCCCCCCGGGCGTGTCGGTGATTCCTTTTCCACCATCGTTGCCGCCATCGATTCCGGAGCGTGGGCCTCCCCATACCTGAGAGATTGGGTGGTTCGTGTGCACTTTAATTCCGTTGAAATACATGGTGACCAGCGCCTTCTCGACCCGCTTGCCGTCCTTGAAACGCGCCGCACGATAGACGATGTCATACGCGTTCCATTTTCCTACTCCATTATAAGCGTGATACGGCGAAGGCGATTCGTTGATCACCGCACCCATACCGTGGCTGGTTCGGTCGCCGTCCAGCACCTGAATTTCATGTCGGTTCTGCAGGTAAACCCCGCTGTTGCCACCGGGCTTCATGATCAGGAATTCAACATGCAGCCGAAAGTCGCGAAATTCCTTCTTGGTCACCAAGTCGGCCGCCCCGTACTGACCGCCGGCCGCCGCAGGATCATCGGTCATCACCACCGTTCCGTGATCCACCGGATCGGGAACAATCTGCCATTTGATGGGAAGACTCGATTTGAACCCGGGCCCCTGCCAATAGGTCCACTTTTCATCCAGCATCTGACGACTGCCATCCATGAACATCTCCGCTCCCCGGATGGGTTTAGCTCCCACCCCCACCGCAGCCTGGGCCGCCAGGGAGCCAACGGAGAAGAGCACGAGAGAGAGAGCCAACTGAGTCTGAAGGGACCGTGAGCGAAGAAGAGCGCGCATAAGTATGAGTTGGAATTGAATTAACCCGAGCATGCAACCTAGCCAGGAGGAATGCCAAGCACGAAGAGCTGCGCAAGTGCGAGGCTTCGGCGCGTTTAGAGTGCTGTAGCCCTCTACAGCTTTTCGGCATCCCCGGAGGGGATCCCGGCTACGCCGGGCGGACAAAGCGGCAGAGGGCTGCCGCACTCCATGCGACTCAGTTTTTTTGCGAAGCGTTTGGAGGGCTGTAGCCCCCTACAGCTTTTCGGCATCCCCGCAGGGGATCCCGGCTACGCCGGGGGGGACAAAGCGGCAGAGGGCTGCCGCACTCCATACGACTCAGTTTTGTTGCGAGGCGTTTGGAGTGCTGTAGCCCTCTACAGCTTTTCGGCATCCCCGGAGGGGATCCCGGCTACGCCGGGCGGACAAAGCGGCAGAGGGCTGCCGCACTCCATGCGACTCAGTTTTGTTGCGAAGCCTTTGGAGTGCTGTAGCCCCCTACAGCTTTTCGGCATCCCCGCAGGGGATCCCGGCTACGCCGGGGGGACAAAGCGGCAGAGGGCTGCCGCACTCCATACGACTCGGTTTTGTTGCGAAGCCTTTGGAGTGCTGTAGCCCTCTACAGCTTTTCGGCACCCCCGGAGGGGTCCCGGTAGTGTTCGGCAGCTAACCTCAGCCCGCCGAAGCACGCGGCTTGAACTGGATCGAGGCGACCGCGGGAGCCCCATGATCGTGATGCGAATGATCGGCAGGCGAGTGCCCATCCGATCCACCATCAGGTCCCGTTCCTGCAGCACCTGGCACCTGGAAGGGCTCCAACTCCTCCCCTTGACGGACGAGACGGAAGCTGTTGAACACCACCAACAGCGATCCCGCAACGTGCATGACCGCGGCGACGATGGGGTTGATGTATTTCAACGCGGCGAAGACCAAGCCGCCAATGACGAAGAACACTCCGAAAAGGAAGTTTTGGTTGATCACAATCCGGGTCTGGCGCGACAGCCGGATCAGGAAAGGCAAACGGCGCAGGTCGCTGTTCATCAGGGCAATGGTGGCGCTATGGATGGCCACCTCGCTACCGGCGGCGCCCATGGCGATTCCCAAGTCTCCCGCCGCCAGGGCCGGGGCATCGTTGACACCATCCCCCACGACCGCGACGCGATAGCCCTTGCTCTTCATCTGCTTCACATACTCGACCTTGTTCTGAGGCAAGCAATCTCCCAGAACCTCCTCGCACCCGATCTCTTGAGCCACACGTTTGGCGACCGGCGTGCGATCCCCCGAGACCATGGCCATTCGGCGAACACCAATCGCTTTCAGTTCTGCCAAGGACTCCCGAGCCTCGGCACGGGTCTGGTCCTGCAAACCGATCCAGCCAATGCACTGCCCGTTTTGAGCGACGAACACCAGGCTGTACCCCTCGGTTTCGTTCAAATCGACCGAGTTGATGAAATCACCGAGGACCCCGCTTTCCTTGAGCCACTGCGCACGGCCAACCAAGACCTTCTTGCCATCCACCGTCGCGGTAACTCCACGTCCAGCCGTCTCAGAAAAGTCGACGGGTTCCCCCATCGACACTCCCGCCTCCTGAGCCAGTTGAGACAACGCTTTGGCGGTGGGGTGGTTGCTGTATTTTTCGGCGATCGCCGCGATGCGCAGCAGATCGGCCGGGGTCGTGTCACCCAGCGGATTCAACCGACTCACCGCGAGCTTCCCGGTCGTAAGCGTACCGGTCTTGTCGAAAATAAAGGCGTTGATACGGGCCGCCAACTCGATGTCGCCCACATTCTTAATGAGGATCCCCAACCGAGCCGCCGCCGATAGTGCAGCGACCATCGCGGTTGGAGTCGCCAGGACGAACGCACACGGGCAGGCGACGATGAACACCGCGATAACCCGGCTCAAATCTTGGGTGAACGCCCAGACCAACGCACCGATCACCAGGACCAATGGCGTATAGAAGCTCATGTACTGATCGACGATCCGCATGATGGGGAGCTTGGTCTTCTCCGCAGCAAGAATGAGCCCCCGTACTCGACCCAAGGTGGTGTCCTGTCCGGCACGGCTGACTTTGATCTCCAGCACGCCGTTCAAATTCTGAGTGCCAGCATAGACCTCATCGCCCGTTTTCTTGTCGACCGGCAAGGACTCACCCGTGATGTTGGCCTGGTTGATGGAACCCTGCCCCGTCAGGATCACGCCATCCGCCGCGACGTTGTCACCCGGCCGAACGCGAATCACGTCCCCGATCGCCAGATCCCGCACCGCCACCTCTTCCTCGGCCCCGCTCACAATCCGACGAGCCTTGGTAGGAGTCAGTCGAATGAGAGATTCGATGGAAGATCGGGCACCCTCCGCGGTTCGGGTCTCGATGATCTCGCCCAGCAACATGAAGAACGCCACCACACCCGCCTCGATATAGTTGCCAGAAGCGAAGGAAGCCAGCACTGCGATGCCGACCAGCTCATTGGTGCTGAGGACACCGCGTTGCAGATCCTTGACCGCAGTCATCACGATCGGCACACCCAGGATGAGAGCGCCGGCCATCGCACTAAAGGAAGCCAGCGTGACCCCGTCCTCGAAGAACCACTCCACCAGAAACGCATTGAGGATAAAGAGCAGGCCGATGAACACCTGCTTCATTTTTACATTCGTATGCGAATGGTCATGTCCACATTGGGAACAGCCCGAACCATCCCCATGATCGTGAGTGTGGTCGTGATCGTGGTGATGGTGGTGATCATGCGAATGATCATGATCGTGATCGTGATTGTGACGCGACCGACCCGGTGAGCTGGGAACATGGGAGGAAACGTTCATGGCAAGAGATGCTCAGTGTTTGTCGCCTGCCGGTGCTGGCACCAAGACCGCCGGCGTCGCTGGTTTCGAATTCTGCATCCGTTCATCACGATTCAATAGTATCCTCAGTTCGCGTTTCTGGCCACCGTGAGGGTCAGTCATGATCAGCCGGTCCTGCAGTCCGGGTCCGATCCGCTGCATCATCTCGCTTAAATACCTCTGCCGGAACAACTCGCGAGCACGCAAGTAGTCGGGAAGCAGCGCTTGAAACCGCTTCGACTCATCCAAGACCCGCTTGGTTTCATTGTCCCGCTCGCTCCGGGCGGCGAAAACAATCCCGTTGGCAGTGCTGCTGGCGTCCTGGGTGATTTGAATGGCGGCACCGTTCGCGTCGCTTTTCGCAGAATCGGCTTCGCTGCGGGCGGTGAGCACCTGATCGAAAAACTCCTTCACCTGCCGCGGAGCGATAATGGTGGCCGTGATGTTGTCCACCGTGATTCCCAATCGCTGCTGTTCGATCAGGGTATTGAGACGCTCCCGAACCCGGTCCTTAAAGTCGGCCAGCCCGGTCTGGAGCAACGAAGCCACCGGCGACCGAGCCGATGCGTAATGAATGGCATTGTTGAGCGCATTGGTCAGCAACTGCGGGGTGTTCTCAAAGGCGAACACATAGCGCGCCGGGTCGGTGATGCGGTAGCCGAAGGTGGCACGAACGTGCACGATGTTCGTGTCCCCAGTGATCGTGTAACCATCGCGGACCGGACTGAGGAAACGATCGAAGCCTTGCTCCGTTCCAGTCGCCTCAGCCGCCACGGATGTTTGATACCAACCCACCGTGGAACTCACCTGTTGCAGACGACTCATGGGAATCTTGATGAACTCATCGATCGGATAGGGCCACGCGAGCTTCGGACCTGGCGGAATCAGCATCGCCTCTCCCTGGCCCACCGGGGTTCCCAAGCGAAGAATGACGCCCCGTTCCTCCGGACCGACCACTTTCAGATTCGATCCAAGGAAAACAAGCACCAGCAGGATCATGACGATCTTCAAGATTCCAAAGCTGCGGCGCAGCGCCTCGGACAGGGCTTGCGCGCCCGAATCCTTCAGCAAGTCTGCGTCGGGATCGGGCGTCGGCGGGGGCGGGGCCGAATGCCCGTGATCGTGATCGTGATCATGACCATGGGCATGGGGATGATCATGGTCATGATCGTGCGCGTGCTCATGACCCGCATGGGAATGCGGATGGTCGTGGGCGGGTTTGCCCGACGGCTTGGATCCGGAACCGGATGAGGGGCTGGTGCCTTCGCTCATAGCGGGATTCAGTGGTTAGAACTGCCTTTGACGCCACCCTTCGGCGTCAGAAGGTCTATCAAGGGCCAATTGGGCTCCATGATGACCGTCGCTCGGCTCCCCAGGATCGACTCGAGAGCGGTGAGGCTGGACAGGAAGGTGGCCAATTCGGGGTTCTTCTCGAGCACCGTCAAGATCTTGTTCACCTCAGCCTCCCCCTCGCCCTTGATGCGCAATGCGTCGGAGGTGGCCTGCTTGATCTTGCTCTGCGCTTCGATCGCGGCACGCGAGCGAATCTCCGCCGACTCCGCATCCCCATCCGCCTTGATCTTGGTCACGAGCTGACGCCGTTCAGCACTCATGCGATCCAGCACGGCGGTGGTGGTTCCTTCCGGCAAGCCCAAGCGCTTGATGTGAACGAACTGAACATCGATCCCGTATTTCTGGGTTTTGCACTGCGTCCGCAGGACTTCCAGCATCTCCTGCTCGATCTGGGTGAACTTGAGCTGGGACGGGTCGAGGCTGATCAGGTCCTGAAGCCGATGCCGGCCCACCACCTGCTTCTGAGCGTTCAGCAGCATCTCTTTGAGTTTGCTTTCAGCCGCCACATGGCTTCCCCGGTCGAAGCGGGGGAAAAACTCCTTCGGATCATCCACCGCCCAGCCGAGATAGCTCATCACGAGCAGGCTGTTTTCATCGGCGGTGGTGGACTGTTGGAGACCGATCTCCAGGCTGCGCGTGCGTTTGTCGAGCTTGTAGACCTTGTTGATCGGCCAGGGCCACTGGAAGTAAGCGCCAGGCTCCGTTTTTTGGTCGGTAGGCTTGCCGAAGGTGGTGATCACCGCGACTTCGGTGGTTCTCACCTGGTATACGAACAGGAGGATGACAAAGATCAGCAGGAGCAGCGCTCCCACTGCGATTGAAATAGGATTCTTTTTCATGATCGGTCGTCTCTCAAATGGGTTCTAAACAAGGCTGGGCTCAGGGTTTCGCAGCCGGCGCAAGGCGCTTCAGGAACTCCTCGCCGATGGTTTCCTCCAGATTCCACTGAATCACCCCGTCGGTGTTCGTGGTGGTGATGACAATTTTCTTGGGAGCCCCCAGAGCATTGGTATAGGCCTGCAGGAACGATCGGCGTCGATAAACCACCGGAGCGATGGCATCGGCCGCCAATTGATTGGTGAAGCGCGCCGCGCGGGCCAGTGCGTAGTTCACCTCGCTGCTGCTGCGGGATATTTCCGCCACCACGATCCGGTTCGATTCCGCCGTGGCGAGACTGTTGGTCATGGCTTGGAAACCGAGGGCGTCCAGGCGATTCGTGCCCCGCCACTGGCTGGCATTGATCACGGCCTCATAATCCTTGGCCACCGAGACCGGAGGATGGATGTCCTGCAGGCCTACGAACAACAGCTTGACGCCGAGCTTGAGTTCATCGACCCGCTTTTGAAGCTCTCGTTGGAGCTGCTCGGCGGCGGTGGACTGACCGCGGGTCAGGAGATCGTGAACGTCGGTTTTGGAAAAGTAGAGGGTCAGCTCCCGATTGGCCAAGCGCTGCAGCACCTCCCCCGCATTGTCGTAGTTGTAGGCGTATGCCCGCAGGTCGCTGATCTGGTAATGAATCGGAACACTGACGGTAAGCAGGCTCAGCGGAGTGTTGGTGGTCGAGACGCTTCGCGACGTACCCGAAGCCGCCAGCGCGGCACTGGGAGTGGGAAGGTTGAACTCCTCCTTGTAGTGGCTCACCGTCCAAAGGAACGCCGGATCGTGCTCGGTGTCCGGATTAGGAATCGCTCCCACCAGAAAGGACTGGATCTCGTCGGTGCGAAACCGGCGCACATCATCGACCGGATAAGGCCACTTAAAATGCAATCCAGGCCCGAGCACTTCGCGCCCGGTGACGGGACGCCCCAGCCGTTCCAGCAACGCTTGCTCCCCCGGATTGATGATGACGGCGCAAGTGCTCACCAGGAGCAATCCGAGCTGAGCCAGAACGAGCCAGGGAAAGTTCGTACGCAGGAACTGATAGAACCAGGTCTCGGAGACCTTGAAGCCAAATTGGTAGTCCAGCGCGCTCGCGGCCGTGCTGAAGACCCCTTCCGGATGGCTCAGCAGACCGACCAGCCGACTGTCATAGAGCGGATGCGCAACCTTGCCTTTGATTCGCGGGCGATAGATATCGAACACCACGGAGATCACGCCCTCCAGAGACAGCAGTCCGAGCAAGATGCAAAGCGCCTTGGCCGCATAGAAATCCGCCCGCGGGAAATCGGCCACCGCCGCCCCAACCACAGCGGAGGCGATCGCCATGAGATAGGAAGCCAGCAGCAGGAAATTGCCGCTCGGACGCAACAACCGTCGGCTCTCCAGCCGCGCCACGCCGGTGGAATATTGTCCAATGAGGAATAAAACGATGAAGAGGCCGCCGAACAAACCCAGCGCCAGAAGCGGCTGCCGGAGTGGGACCGCGCCCGAGGAGGTCAGCCAGCGCCAAGCCAGATAGGCAACCACCCCCTGGCCTACCGCCACCACTCCGCTGAAAATCGGCACGAAGATTCGTTCGTAGATCTCCCGGGTGCGACGGGCCGGAAAGGTCTCCGATTCGCCCGTGTTGAACAGCGAGGAACTTGCTCCGCCACGGGTCACCTCTTCGAATTCCAGCTGCTCCAGACGCTCCTGTTCCTCCAGCCGCATTTGCACCCAGCTCACCAAGGTGATGACAACGGCGAACGCGATCGTGTAACTCGCGACCTGAGCCGAAAGCGAATGACTGTATCGGCCAATGCTGAAGGCCAAGACACCGGCCAGGAGGAGGAGCAGGAAATTCGTTACTGCCCCACTTTGTCCATTTCGTTCCATGGTTAGCTCAATTCTCGGTCTTCAAACAAGCTCAAGCCCAGCGCCAGAGCGGCACCCACCTGCGCTGCGGCGTAAGCAAACGCCGTTCCCAAATAGGTGAGGGGGATGTGATTTCCCTCGCCCAGGGCCTCGGCCATCCAGAACTTTTGCCAGTTCGGCACGACCCCATAGAGGATCTTGGCCCAGAACTCGCCCTGCCCGGCAGCTCGGCCGAACAGGTAGTCCGACATTAATCCCAGGAGGAAAACTGTGGTGCACACCGCGAGGGTAGACACCATCTCCAACCGGGTGGAGCAAGCTAGCGCCAGAGCCGCCAAAGTCCAGATGGCAAACAGGATCAGCAAGCCGGCAGAAATCACCCGCCAATCGATTCCATGACCAAAATCCTGAGGTTTGCCCTCCCGATCGTAAAAGTTGATGAGGACAAAGGCTAAGCTCGTCAGGATGACCACCCCCATGAGTGCATCCGAGACAAATGGCCGCCTGAGGAAGAAGTTGGAAAAACCGGCCGCCACATAGGCCAGTGCGATGCTCCCGTAGTAGATGGCTAGCGACCTCAGATCCGCATCCCCATAGGCATCATAAGCCATCCGGGTGGCCAGCAGGCAGGCCAGAAGGTTCACGTAAACGGTTACGGTGAGGATCCCCACCAAGCCGGCATAGCGCGCCAGCAAGAACTGCGTGCGGCCCACGGGCTTGGAAAGCACCGCCAGGGCCGTGCCGGTCCGAATCTCCCGGGCCACGCAATTGGAAGCGCTGAGGACGGCTCCAAAAAGGCCGCTGAGGAACATCACGGCCAGAACGGTGTCCTTCACCAGCTTGGCATCGCTGCCAAAGCCGAAATAGGGGATGGAAGCCAGGAAGATAATGACCACCGCCGAACTGGTACACAACAGCAACACGACCGGCTGTCGTGCCAGTTCCAAAAATCCGTTGAGAGCAATAGCGACAAAACGTTGCATCGGCTTGCGGCAGAGAATCTAGGAACTGACAGTCGGGTTGCCAATAACTATTCGCAGGGTATCGATGGCCCCACCGTTGGACCAGCATGACGCGGAAACCTCCTGCGCCGAGTCGGAAAGTTGTGAGGGCCTCAGTCCGCTAATCCCCCGCCAAAGCCGCCATCCGCTGCTCCAGCAACTGGCGAAACCCTTCACGTTCCGCGGCTGGAAGGTCGCGCGGAACCTCCACCGGCTCCCCCATACGAACCCGGACTGAAGTGAAAGGAATGGGGATTTGAAACCGATCCCAGGTCTTGAGCTGAATCTTGGTATCCAGGACATAACTACACGGGATGACGGGAAAACCCGTCAGCTGAGCCATCGCGATGACCCCCTCCTGGACTCGGTAAGCCGGGCCACGAGGGCCATCCGGAGTCACCGCCAGATCCAAGCCTCGCTCCGCTTGGGTAACGAGCTCCAGCAAGGCCTGCGACCCGCGACGACTGGACGAGCCGCGAACCGGCTGAACCTCAAAGAGCTCCAGAACCCGGGCGACCAGCGCTCCATCCCGACTGGCACTCACGATCGCCGCCATGCGCCGATGCGGACGGTGTTTCCTGATGGTCCAGCCATACGCCGGCAGGGCGAGCGAGAGTCGATTGTGCCAAATGGCAAAAATGACCGGCCCCTTAAGGACGCGCTCCGTCACCTCCGGTGCCGCCTCGAAGCGCACCCGCAGCGTCAACCCAAGACCGCGGATCACCCAATGGATGAGCCAGGCCAGGCATTCTCCATGCCATTTTAATTTGCGAGGGATCACAACATTCTTGGATCGGAGCGGCGCTTCCCGCGTCGGAGGCTGTGACACAATCATGCCCGGGATCGCTTGAGGCTCGCTCTCACCAAATCTTCCACCGCCGCTTCGCCCCCCAGAACAGCCTGAGTGGTCCGAATGGATTCCAATGCCTCAGGTTGCTTGTAGCCCAGGGCCATCAGGGCCAGAACGGCATCGTTCACTTTTTGATCCGAGGAAGAAAGGGAGTGTTGAGCGCTGCTGGCTTCCCAAGCGCCAGAGGCCCCAACCTTGTCCCCCAACTCGACCACAATTCGCTCCGCAGTCTTCTTTCCAACACCCGAGATCGAGGATAGGGCCTTGATGTCGCGGCTGGCAACGGCGCCCCGAATCGCGGTGACGCTCAAACCGCTCAGCAAACTCAGCGCGATCTTGGGACCTATGCCGCTGACCGTGTTAATCAGCAGCTTGAACATATCCCGCTCCGGATGAGTCGCAAAGCCGAAGAGTAGGTGTGCATCTTCCCTGACAATCAGCTGAGTCAACAGCTTCACCTCCGAGCCCAGAGCTGGGAGCACATGAAAGGTGCTCAGTGGGATCTGAACCTCGTAGCCCACCCCGTTGACGTCCACCGTCACATGAGTGGGAAGGCTATCTACCAACTTGCCGCGAAGAAAACTAATCATGAATTGTCCGTCCCATCAGGATCTCAGCGGCCCAGCGTCATGCGAAAGGTCGGTTTGGCCGCCGGCCGCGAGGCAATCATCTGTCGCACCGCCTGCTGGGAGGCGACCAGACTCTGCTGGCGAAAGTTGACTCGATTCGACGAGTCGGCGCTCCGGGCGCCTGCTGCCGTTTTGAAAGGCCCAGGTTCCTTTGCCGTTGACTCCGTTCGTGGCCCGTCCTGGTCCTTCATGGATGCTTCGGCTGAACGTATTTGTGAACGGTGGTGTTGGGGTTGACCACAACGTCGGTGGTGAACTTGAACGGATGCGGGCTCGAACTGGGATAGGTCAACTCGACCATGTAAGCGGTCCAACCCATGGGTGGCTTCGCCACTGACCCAACATAGACTCCCCCGCCCTGATCCACCAACGCTGTGCTGGTCCAGACTCGTCCAATCGTCTCCAAACGAAAATCCCGAGCCTGGGGGTTGGTCGCCTGCCAGAGCTTCACCTCGAGCGGACGGTCCTTGGTTTGCACCTTGATGGAACCATCGGGCTGGCGCGACCAGGAGAATTGCGGCAAGGGAGCCTGCTTAAGGATGGCGTCGTGGCAGGCCGTCACCGACTCCCAGGCATCGGAGCCGCGGAGCGAGTGATCCGTGTTCGGCACGTAGCGCAGATACTTCACACCCGGCAGATCATTAAAATAGAATTGGGAGGAGTCCGGCAGGAAAAACTGATCGCCGCAGGCGTTGACGATGAACTTGGGCATGGTGAGACGATCGCGATACTCATAGGGCTCTTCGATCTTCATCAACGCCTCATACTCCTTGCTGCCAGTCCAGTCCATGATCCCGCGTCGAACGTAGTCACCCACGGCGGGAGCCCAAAATCCATAAACCTCCCAGTGGTGGATGAAGCTCGGGACGATGTTCAGCATGTCGATCACGATCGGGGCGATCGCCACAACCCGATTGTCCACCGCCGCTGTCGTCCAAGTGGTCCAGCCACGCTTGGATCCGCCGGCCACCATGTAGCGATCCACTTTCATGGAACCACCCTCGGGGGTGGCGCAGAACGCCGTGATGGCGTCCATCGCTCGAACCGCCGCCTTGGTCATAGGCAATCGCGCCGGCCATTTCTCATCGCCCGTGCGCAAGTACTTATCCCAAGTGTACGCAATCAACTCATCTTCCACCATGCCTTTGCTCTCCCCCACGAAGGTCACGGGCTGATTCGGAATATTCCGCAGCTCGGTGACCACCGATTTGGTGGTGAGCGCCAATCGCATCACATTGTCGTCAGCCTTTTTCGGTGCGCCGCTTTTGGAACTCCCCCCGCCAATGAAGAGAAAGCCGGTGGAGGACTGAATCGAGTCCGGACGAACCACCGTCAGCCAATGCTGCCAGAGCGGGCGGTCCACCTCATTGGTAGTCAGCCACACCTGCGAATTCATCTGCAGCACGCTCACCGTGCAGCCTTCGGCCTTGGTGGAGCTGATGAGCTTCCACGAGAAGTTGGTGTCCGGCGCGGCGACGTAGCGATCCAGCGCAGTCAGGGAACGAGCCGACGCAGCTGGCTTTGAAGTAGAAGGCGCAGAGACATCCCCCGTGGAGCAACCCACTGACAGGACGACCCCGAGTAAAGCAAGGATAGGCCCCACGCGAAGTGAAAACCCCTGGAACCCAACCATACCTTGAGCATGATCCATCTTAGCCATTCACTATGGCTAATCGACCTTCCCCTGCGATCACAAGAAGATTCGGGCTGCTCTCCGCGTGGCGGGGGAGGGCGAAACTCTGTTGAGCCCATGGATGCTCAGAGCTTGAAAGGGCTGAAGGTGCCACGGCGAGAAGCGCAAAAGGTTAATCTAACTGGGTGACGTGTCTCGGAGCAGGCTACCCCAAAAAAAATCCCATCACGGCCACTCCACCCGGAAGAACTCGGCCCGGTTGGTGAGCGGCACAAAATACACCGACTCCCAAAAGGCTAACCCAGGCTCGGTTACCTGACTCAGTTGCCCCAATGCATCGCCGGAAAGCAATCGATCGTCCCCATTTCCTGCGGGCCAACTCAGCCGGACCAGATTCTCGCTCCAACGGTACATGTCCAAGTAAAACGGTGCCGACTCCACGCGAGGATCCATTCCACTGACATACTTTCGTATCAGCGAATAGGCGTCGCGAGCCACACGGTCCTGAGGACCGCGGGACAGGTCGCCCAGAAATGTCCTCTCCCACTCATCATCTAAACCGTCATTGTCAGTGTCGGGGATGGAGACCCCGTTTAAAATGAGTCCGCACGACAGCACTTGACCGACGCCCCCCGCCGAAAGATCCGAGATCGCCACCTTCCACTCCCCTCGGCTGGGCTCATAAAAATGTCGGGTGGAGGAATAGGTCCAGTCCACCGGTCCCGGAGTGGTATCGTCGTTGAGCCGCTGCAAAATGCTGCGAGTGCCCGCAGGCGAGGTCAGCGTAATCCGCAGGTCACCTCGAACCGGGTGGTCGGTCTGAATCCTCAAGCGAACATGCTCAAGAGACAGGGTGTTCGTGACGGGAATGCTAAACTCCGCTGAGGAAACCTGCAGTCGCGCCCGAACCGTAGGGTTCGTCCGGGAGAGCTCGAGCAGCGCCAAAGCATTGGTGCGCCCTACGAAGACCGCCGGGATGGAGGTGTAGTCCGTACTCGTTAAAGGAAGCCCAACGCGAAGCGGGCAAGGGTTCGTTCCATCGATGGTGCAGTTGTAAACCATGACGAAGCTGGCCCCTTGCCGGGCGGCGTACTCAATTTGCTGCACCACCTTGCCCCGTTCGAATTCCATAACCGCCACTGAGTTGGTGAGATTGAGAACAGCTCCGCCGTCGGAAGGTCCAGCCGGCCGCAGCGGCAAATCTCCGATAGGGACGTCCGCGAACGGCCCAGTGCTGGGCAAGGTTCTCAATGATTTGAGTTCCTCGGGAATATCCTGCCCGGTGATCCAGACACGCAGGCCATCATCGGGGATGGGCACCAGAGCCTCTTGAGGAGGGATCACGTGAATCTCCACGGGGGGACGATTGCTCCAGCGCTGCGCCAATCGCACCGCTTCACCGGCATCCGGAATGCCGAACCCGGTATTGTGACTGGTGAGCAATCCGACACCGTTACTCCCGAGGTCGGGATCGCGCCGATCAAACTGCCGGGCCGAAAGGAGCAGGATCTGCTGAACATCACGAACAGTGAGATTCGGATTCACTTCCAGAAGCAGCGCAGCCAGCCCGGAAACCAAGGGCGCGGCGGCGGAGGTTCCAACGAAACCCAGACTATTAAACAGATAGGAGGACAGGTATTCGAAGGGCGGGAAAAACCCGAGAAAGTTCGCGCCATCTGTCCCCTTGAGGTCGGTGGTAAACAAACCGCTCTCCGACGTGCTGCCCCCACCTCCGGGCGCCGTCACCAACAAGCAGGCTCCCGGCTGGCTGTAACTGGTCGCCCGCCCTACCGAGCTAACCGCTCCGACGCAAATCACCCGCCAGTCGTTAGCATAGGAATCGTCGTTGGCATTCTGCCCCGACTCTCTCCCGTTGCCGGCGGCGCGAACCATCACCACTCCCTTGCCAGCCCGGCCGTTGGAAATAGCTTCCTGAATCGCCGCATCTTCCAGCAAGCCTGGGCCGTCCTGCTTTTTGGTGGGTATTCGCCAGGAATGATTCTGAACCGAGACCGTCTCCAACGCGTGCATGAACATCTCCGCCAATCGTTCATCGCTGGTTAGCTTCCCCTGTCGGTCCACGATAACCCAGGAAGCCAACCCGGACTCGGGAGCCATTCCGGTCATGGGAAGCCCATTGTTGGCGGTCGCCGCCGCCAGGCCCGCGCAAGCCGTTCCGTGGGCACCGCCGAGTCCGGATCGCGTGACAGGTGAACCATCATCGGAACCGGTGATGAAATTGCGATGCGGCGCGCCCGTCGTTCGGTCAACCAGGTCGGGATGATCCAATTCCACGCCGGAGTCTGCAATGGCGATGGTGACCCCCGCCCCTCGGGCATAAGGCCAGGCTCCGCGAGCGTTGAGATCTACACCCAGTGGCAAGCCGTTGGTCGAGTTGCGGTTCTCCAGATACCACTGCCCTGAAACGTTCGCGACTTGGGGACCAAAGAACAGATCGTTGGGGGCGGGCGCATAGGCATACTCAATTTCCACCGGACGCCGATAGCTGGGATAAGCGCTGCTCACCCCGATGGTGGAGCTGAGCAACTCCGCCAAAGCCACTGCCGCCGACGGACTGGCGGTCTGTACTAGATAGAGATCCGCAGCCACAGTTCGGGAGACCTTTAGGCCTTCCATCCCCGGAAGTCCGAAGGGATCCACTCCCATCGACACCTGCAGAACAACGCGATCCCCAAAATACCAGGTTTGATCAGGCTCGGAAGCGGGCCGAACGGGCATCCAAGCTGCGGTTTCATCCAACGTTTCCGCCACAAGCACGAGCGCCGGAGAAAAGCTGCGAAGTTGTGGAAAACGGAAGGTCCAGGTGGCGTGCTCAGCCCCCTCGGCCAGCACCGCACCAAGCGGTAGCACCCCCAGAGCGATGGACAGCCTCCCTAGCCACAACCTCAACCGGCTAGCCCACAGCCCTTTACCCACGCACAACAACATGCCTCACCATAACCCAAGTCGGAAGCTTTGAAAGTTCTTTTGTGGAAGGGGGGTTAGTCATCAGGCGCACGCCCTTTAAGCTGAGACGGCCCACACTACACTGGAGCGACGTCCGTCCTCGGACGTTCCCTTTCCTTTCCCTCTCCCACCCCCTTGGGCCAAGACCGCCCATACGACGATTGTCCCAATCTTTGACAGGCGAAGCTCGCCTTGCGGCGCGAATCTCCGCAATTTATCTCCAATGCGCAAGACACTGGCGAGAGCCCTATCGATCCTAGGCCACCCCGTTCTGCTCGTGCCCGCCTCGGCCACGAGTGTCGCCGCCCAATCGGGAGCCACCGCCACTCAGCTGCGCACCGTTGTTGCAATCCTCGGAGGGCTGGTGGGCACCACCCTCCTCTTCTCCGCGCTCATGGTAAAGTCAGGCCGATGGACCCATGTCGACGCGGTTCGACGAGAAGACCGGAAGACCATGAACCTGGTGCTGCTCACCCTTCTGCTGCTGCCTGGTCTGATACTCCTTCAACGTGACGCCTATCGGCCCGTAGGTTGGGCACTCAGCCTCGGTGGAGGAATCGTGCTCGCTGCCCTGCTCCTGGGAAACCGGCTCAAAAGCTCCCTCCATCTGGCGTTTGGCACTTTCAGCATCCTGCTCTTCTGGGGGCAACCCGCTTGGCTCGGGCTCGGAGCCCTCTTCTTGGCAGGTGTCGCTTGGTCTCGCCTGGAGTTGGGACGTCACACCCCGCCTGAATTGGTTTGCGGCTCGTTCCTCGGCCTTTTGGCCGGCGCTGCATTCAACCTGTTAAATCGTTAGGGCTCGGGAAATAGGGACGTTGAGAGGCCCGCCCTACCTGGGGTGACGCTGTCCTTGCGGGCCTCACCCGGAAAGAGCCCTGGCCAAGCCATCCCTCCGAACGCTTTGGCTTGTGAAGTTCCCACCGTTTGTAGTATAGAATGCCCATCCTGAAAATCCAGCGTGTGAGGAGAGTCCTATGAGATCCCGCGAGAAAGAGCCGTTTCCACTGCATCGATCTTTACCGTGGCGGGCACAGGCAGCGGTCAAGGCGAGGCCGTGCCTCGTCAGTCGGCCCCACCCGTCGTCGGGCCTTCGCTCGTGGTGGATGGGAGTATGCCTCGTTCTGGCGACGGCGTGCTCAGCTTGGGGTGAAGAGCGCCTGTGGAGCGGAGCCGGCACCGACGGCCTCTGGTCGAACACTGCCAACTGGCAGAACGGGGTGCCGCAAAGCGGCGATGCAGTACGCTTTCCGGCGGGATCGGCGCAGCTCTCAAACACCAATGATCTTTCCGGACTTGTCCTCACCGAGCTGCGAATCGAAGCCAATTCTCTGAGGCTATCCGGCGTGGAACTGGCCCTCCAGACCGGGATCAGCTACACCTCGCAAATGCTTGGGTTGGTCGTCGAGCTGGTTCTGCCGCTCAGACTCGCCGGCCCTGCGGTCGAGATCAACGCCGCCCCCGGCTGCACCATCCGTGTCACCGGCCAACTCAGCGCGCCTCCGACCACCCTGCTGGCGCTGGATGGAGGAGGCGACTTTCGATTCAACGGCCCGGTGATGGGAGCTTACCAGGGAGCCACCTGGTTCAAACGCGGATTTTTCGGGGGGGCGGGCTTCAGTGGCCCCTTGTTTCGCAATTCGATCACCGTCGGGGGCACTACCAATTTCGCGAGCTTTGTACTCCAGACCGGCAATCAGTTCGCCAACTTTCCCACGATGACTGTGCTCACCAATGGACATCTGATCAACGTAGCCACCCTGAATCACGTGGGATCCTTGCGCCTTGATGGAGGACAGATCACGCTCAACGGCGCCTCCCCGAATGGGAGCATCACCGTCAACGGCGACGCGCTTCTCGGTCCGGGCTCCAGTTTGAGAGTCACTGCCTTTAGCTCCGGAGTGCCCGGCGCACTGAGCGTCACCGGCCGCGTAAGCATTGCCGAATGCAGCTTCGGCATCCTGCCCACCGGAGGGCCGATCACTTCCACCTCCGTGATTATCCAAAACGACGGCACAGATCCCATCCAAGGACAGTTCCAGGCCCTGCCGGAGGGAGGACTGCTCATGGACAGCCAAAAGGTCTTTCAGGTGAGCTATCGCGGCGGCGATGGCAATGATTTCACCATCAGCCCGGTGGGCTCACTCGCCCTGCGCAGCATCCGCCCTCTGGCCGGCAACCAGATTAGGCTCGAAGGACTCAGCGCGACCAACCGCACCATACTGGTGGAATCAGCCCCGAGCCTCTCGGCTCCCAGTTGGCAACTCCTCGGAACCACAACCCCGGATACGAACGGGGTCTTCGTGTTCCTGGACGCTCGGGCTTTCAGCGACCCCGCCGGTTACTACCGGGCGCGATAGGACCGAAGCGGATCCGTCAGCCGGAGATTTCCCGGGCGGCGCCAAGAATAGTTCAGTGCTTCCCAATCCGGGTGAGGCGAAGAGGGTTTACGTGGGGCAGGCTGGGATTGAAGACAAAAAGAACGATCACCATCAACCCATCTCGAACCTATGATTCCGAAATACACCGTTGAATACACCCCTCCCTTCCGGCGGCAAACGTTGCCGAATCATCACTCCACCGATGACCCGGTGGCGTGCGAGGAGTTTGTGGAAGAACTGCTCGAACGGGGCTTTCACATCCATGCGATCCGTCACGAAGGGCTGGAGATGAGCAAGCCGGAGTTCGATCGGATGGTCAAGACCGCCGCCAGCATGCTCGCCTCCAAACACATCTGCCATTCGCTCAAAATCAAGCCGGAGGAAGAGAAGTTCCGGTTCGGGTTTACGGCTTAGGTTTTTTCGGCCGCTTGCGCCCAGGCTGGCTCCTGGTAGGCTCCCCGGGGTGAGAGTTCCTTACTATCGCGTCAGCGCGTTCACCGCGACGCCGTTCGGCGGCAACCCGGCAGGAGTGTGCCTGCTGCCGGTGGCCGTGCCTGACCATTTACTTCAGTCCATCGCGGCCGAAAACAATCTCTCCGAAACCGCGTTCCTGTTACCGCAAGGATCGGACTACGGGCTTCGATGGTTTACTCCCAGCGTGGAGGTAGATTTGTGCGGACATGCCACCCTCGCCTCGGCGCACGTTTTGTTCCATGAGCTCGGCACCGCAGGCGAGACCGTGCGCTTTAACACTCGAAGCGGTTGCCTGACCGCCAGCCGCAACGGTCCCTCGATCGAACTCGATTTTCCCAGTCGACCCCCACAAGCCTGCGACACCCCGGCCCATCTGGTCGCCGGCCTCAAGGCCCAACCAGCAGAGGTTCTCCGCTCCCGCGACTATGTTGCGGTGTTCAGATCCGAGGAAGAGGTCAAGGCGCTGTGTCCGGAGATGGCGCTCATCGCAACACTGGATTGCTTGGGGGTGATCGCCACCGCTCCGGGGCGCACCTGCGATTTTGTGTCCCGGTTCTTCGCCCCGCAGGCGGGCGTTCCCGAGGATCCCGTCACCGGATCCGCCCACTGCTCACTAATCCCACTGTGGGCGAATCGACTGGGAAAGACCACGCTCACCGCTCGGCAGGTCTCCGCGCGCGGGGGCGAGTTGTCGTGCCGCTTGAACGGCGATCGCGTGTCCATCGGCGGGGAGTGCGCCACCTTCCAGCGAGGCGAGCTCCAACTCGGCTGAGGCGACCGCGGGGGTGCCGGGTCTGTGGGAAGCGCATTTGACATTGGCGTGGGACTGCGGATACTCGCCCCCATGAAATTCCTAGCTGCTGTCACCTCGCTGCTTGCTCTCATGACCACACTCTCCCACGCGGCCTCGAGCCTATATGATATCCCGCTCAAGGACATCGATCAAAAAGCCACCAGCCTGAAGGCTTATCAGGGCAAAGTCTTGCTGGTTGTCAATGTCGCGTCCCAATGCGGGCTAACCCCGCAGTACAAGTCCCTGGAGAAGCTGCACCAGAAATTCAAAGGCAAGGGTTTTACCGTGCTGGGTTTCCCGTGCAACGACTTCGGCGCCCAGGAGCCGGGGAGCAATGAGGAGATTAAATCGTTTTGCTCATCCAAATATCAGGTCACTTTCCCGATGTTCGACAAACTGCATGTCAAAGGCAGCGAGCAGCACCCGCTCTATACCGCTCTGACCGGGAAGGATTCCCCGTTCCCCGGCGACACGAAGTGGAATTTCGGAAAGTTCCTGATCGGCAAAAATGGCGAGATTCTCAAACGGTTCGAGCCCAAGACAACGCCCGATGACCCCGCCGTCATCGAAGCGATCGAAGCCGCGCTCGCCAGCAAGTAAGCCGCCGCGGGCCGACTCAGACGCCGGCCACGAGTTTCTTCGTGGCGCTGGATTGACTCCGTCCAGCGCCACGCACCGCGCCTCTGGCGAACTCTCCTCGTTCTCATCCATTATTCCATTTAGCTCCGAACCCCAACCCAACCTCTCTGCCCCCATGCGCTCCCGACTGCCTCTGCCGCCGCCTGCTTCACTTCTGAGCCTCGTTCTGGGTTTGCTTTGCCTGGCTAGCCCTGGGCTTCAAGCTCAGACACCCGAGTGGATCTGGGCCGCGACGCCCAAGGACAAGGAAACACGCTTCTTTAAGAAAACCTTCAGCGTGGGCGCGAAGGTCAGCCGCGCCACTCTGACTGCAACTTGCGACAACGGAGCAGAGGTGTTTCTGAACGGGCAACGGGTCCTGCGGAACAGCGAGTGGTCAAGGCCCGCGAGCGCGGATGTTGGAGCCAAGCTCCAGAACGGCGAGAACACGCTGCATGTCGCCGCCCGCAACTCCGAGGGTATTGCGGCCTTGCTGGTGAAACTCGACCTTCAATTCGAGGGCGGACGTAAACAGACCCTGGTCTCGGACACCAGCTGGCTCACGACGGAGAACACCACGGGCACCCCCAACGCACCGCTGCCTACCGAAGGATGGGTGGCATCCACGAGCCTGGGCGCCCTGGGACGCGAGCCTTGGGGCGATGTATTGAAACCGGCCGTAGCCACTCCCGCGGAGAGCTTGAAGGTGGCACCGGGTTTCCGCGTGGAACTGATTCGGTCATCCCAGCCCGGGGAAGGATCCTGGGTATCGATGACCATCGATTCCAAAGGGCGCCTGATCATCTCACCCCAGGGCGACGAGCCCATGCTGCGCCTCACCCTCGACTCCGCCGGCCAGATCGCCAAGCTGGAAACCATCGACCTACCTGTGCGAGCGGCCATGGGGCTCCTCTACGCCTTCGACAGCCTCTATGTAAATGGCCAAGGCAAGGAAGGTTACCATCTCTATCGATTGAAGGACACGAACGGGGACGACACCTACGATCAGGTTGAACTGCTTCGCCGCTGGCAAGGAGGTCCGGGAGAGCACGGAGCGCACGGCATCGTCCTAGGCCAGGATGGCAAGCTCTACATCGTGAACGGGAATTTTGTGGACGTGCCGAACGATCTGGTGGCGAGCTCCCCCCACAAAAACTACGCCGACGATCTGGTTCTGCCCCGCATGGAAGATGGCAACGGGTTCGGCGCGGGACGCAAGCCCCCGGGCGGTTACGTGGTGCGACTCAACCCCGATGGCAGCCAGTGCGAACTCTTTGCCTCGGGTCAGCGGAACACCTACGACATTGCCTTCAATCTCGAGGGTGAGCTGTTTGGGTTCGACAGTGACATGGAATGGGATTGGGGGATGCCTTGGTACCGTCCCGTGCGCGCCTTCCATCTCGTGAGCGGGGGTGATCAAGGGTTCCGTGAAGGCTCGGCCAAATGGCCCGAATACTATGCCGACTCCTTGCCTGCAACGGTGAATATCGGCGTAGGCTGCCCTACCGGCGTCCGGTTCGGAACCGGTGCCAAGTTTCCCTCCAAGTATCAGAGGGCTTTCTACATGATGGATTGGACCTATGGCCGCCTGATCGCCGTTCATCTCCGGGATATGGGCGCGAGCTACACCGGCTCGTTCGAATCGTTCGTCCAGGGCAAACCCCTCAACCTGAACGATTTGGAGGTCGGCAAGGACGGAGCGATGTACTTCACGACGGGGGGCCGCGGCACGCAAGCTGGATTGTATCGCATCAGCTACACCGGCAATGAGGCCACCAGCCCGGCTCCTCCGGTAGCGGACGCGGGAGTCCAAGAATCGCGGGCCCTCCGGAAGAAATTGGAGACCTACCACGGAGTGTCGCAGCCGGGCGGAGCGGAGGCGGTGTGGCCGCATCTGGGTTCCAAGGATCGTTGGATTCGCTACGCGGCCCGTATTGGGTTGGAGTCTCAAGATCTCACCACCTGGAAAGCCAAAGCATGGGCCGAAACGAATCCCACCATCGGCCTGCACGCCCTGCTGGGTTTGGCCCGGGTCGGGGCCTCCACGGATCAAGAATCCTTGTTGAAAACCCTCGCGCGCTGGCCGCTCGACACTCTGGACGAGGAACACAAGTTGGTGAAACTGCGCGTCATCGAGGTGAGTCTCGCCCGTCACGGGCTTCCCTCGGCTGAGCTGCAAAAGATGGCGGTTGAAAAGCTCAACCGCCAACTGCCGGCAGCCAGCCCGGCGCTAAACCGCGAACTCGCATCCATCCTGTCCGCGCTCGGCGCGCCGGGAATCGTCAGCCGGATTCTAGATCTGCGGGATGCTTCCACCGTCCAGGAGGATCAGATCTACTTCATGTCGATCCTGAGAACTCACAAGCCCGGCTGGTCGCCCCGAGACCGCGAGCGCTTCTTCTCCTGGCTCAATGTCAAACCAGGGGATCCGCTCCCGGGATCCACCACGGCGACCCGGGCGACGGCTCACCCAGCCTTTTTCGATCAGTGGTTTCGGGATGTCGGAATTCCAGCCAACAACGGCGCTAGCTTTAACGGATTCATGAAAGGGCTGCGCCGAGATGCCATCAACCACCTGAGCGGGGATGAGAAGCAGGCTCTCGCCCTGCTGATCGCGGAGCCATCGAAGGAGATGCCCAAGGCAAATCTGAAGGCTCGCGCCTTCGTGAAGGATTGGCGCATGACCGACCTGGAGCCCTTGCTTAACCAGGCCTCGCAGGGCCGCGACTTCCAGCGTGGCAAGGAGGCATTCCTCGCTGCCCAGTGCGCCACGTGTCACCGATTCGGTCCGGAGGGGGGAGCCATCGGACCGGACATCACCGCTGTCTCGAGCCGATTCACCCGGCTCGATCTGCTGTCCTCGATACTGGAGCCCAGCAAGGTCATCAGTGAGCAGTATGAGAACACGACCTTTATTCGCACCGACGATGAGGAAATCACCGGTCGGGTGCTCGAGGATCGGGACGACCGCCTGGTCCTGCTGACCAGCCCGCTGACGGGTGGCAAAACAGAACTCAAGAAGACCGAGATCAAGTCCAAGTCCAAAGCCAAGCTCTCAGCCATGCCCGAGGGGCTGGTGAACAGCCTCACTCAGGATGAAGTCCTGGATCTACTGGCCTACATCGAGTCGATGGGCAACCCCAATCACGCGATGTTCCGCAAATAGATCAGCGTGGGTGTCGGCCCTCGGCGGCTCTGCTCTACTCCACGGTGACGCTCTTGGCCAGGTTGCGGGGTTTATCGACATCGCAGCCGCGGGCGACGGCGATGTGGTAAGCCAGCAACTGCAGAGGCAGAGCGCTCAGCAAGGGCGCAATGGGCTCGAGGGTGGGCGGGACATAGATCACGTCATCCACCTTGTCCTTGATGCGCGTGTTGCCTTCGGTTGCCACGGCGATCACGGGTCCCTTGCGGGCCTTGATCTCTTCCAAGTTGCTGATGGCTTTCTCGTAGAGGCTGTCCGTCGGAATGACAAACACCGTGGGAGTCTTCTCGTCGATCATGGCAATCGGGCCATGCTTCATCTCGGCGGCCGGATACCCCTCGGCGTGAATGTAGGAAATCTCCTTCAGCTTGAGCGCGCCTTCCAACGCGACCGGGAAGCTGTACTGGCGACCCAAAAAGAAAAAGTCATCCGCCTGGGCGTATTTCAAGGCGATCTGCTTAATCTTGTCGTTCTGCTCCAGGATGCTTTCCATCTGTTCAGGAACCTTCTCGAGAGCACGTAGGATCTGAAGGCCCCGGTTCGAAGCCAACATCCGGATACGGCCCATCAGCGTGGCGAACAGCGTCAGGACGCTGACTTGTGAGGTGAAAGCCTTCGTGGATGCCACCCCGATCTCCGGCCCAGCATGCAGGTAAATTCCCCCGTCCGCCTCGCGGGCGATGGTGCTGCCGACGACATTGCAAACCGCGAGGACCTTGTGACCCCGTCGCCGCGATTCCCGCAGGCCGGCCAAGGTGTCCGCAGTCTCGCCGGACTGCGTGATGACCAGCACCAGAGTATGCTTCTCCAAGGGAGCGTTGCGATATCGGAACTCGCTCGCGTACTCCACCTCGGTTGGAATATGGGCCAGTTCCTCGAGCAGATACTCGCCGATCAAGGCGGCATGCCAGCTGGTTCCACAGGCGGGTATGACAATCTGATCGATCTCCCGCATCTCGGCGACCGTCATGTTCAGACCGCCAAACTTGGGCATCGCCTCCTCGAAATCGATGCGACCGCGGATCGCGTTTTGGACCGTCTTCGGCTGCTCGAAGATCTCCTTGAGCATGTAGTGGGGAAATCTCCCCTTCTCCGCCGCCTCGGCTCCGAACTCCAACTGGCTGATTTGTACTTTGGCAGTATCGTTGCCCAGGCTGGTGACATCGAAGCGATCCGGGGTGATCGTGACCACGTCGTAATCGTTGAGGTAAGCCACCTGACGAGTATGAGCCACCACGGCACTGGCATCACTGGCCAGAAAATGTTCCCCTTCCCCAACTCCCACCAGCAGCGGTGAGCCCCGGCGCGCACCGACCATCAGGTCGGGATAATCGACGCAGACGACGGCGATACCATAGGTTCCGATGACCTCCCGCAACGCATTCATGACCGCCTGGGTGAGCGGGTGAACCCCGTCCTTGTGGCCCTTCACCTTGCCATAGTGCTCCCCGATGAGGTGCGCCAGGACTTCGGTGTCGGTCGCCGAGTGGAATTTGTGCCCATCACGGATCATCCGCTCCTTGAGGGTATCGAAGTTCTCGATGACCCCGTTGTGAACCACGGCGATCCGAGCCGAGTGGTCCAAGTGAGGATGGGAGTTCTCATCGCACGGCGGTCCATGGGTCGCCCAACGCGTGTGGCCAATGCCGACGATCCCATGGATCGGCTGCGTGGGAATAAGCCGGGCAAGCCCCTCGTCAATCTTGCCTTTCTTTTTCCGGATTTTGAGCTGCCCGTCGCTGACGAGCGCGATTCCGGCGCTATCGTAACCGCGATATTCGAGACGGCGGAGCCCTTCCAAGAGGATGGGTGTCGCGTCACGTTTTCCGATGTAGCCTACGATTCCACACATGTGCGTGCTTGGTATTTAGTTATTTGCCTGGGAACCCCGCACGGGAAATCCGATGGGGCGTCACGGGCGTGTCCGTCTCTCCATGAGATTCGGCAATTCGCTGAAAGTCTTGATCATGAAATTACACGTTTCTCTAACCGCTTGCGACTTCCGCTTGCGCCCCAGGCCAGAAACCGAGTATAGGTTTGCGGTTGCAGCTCCAGGATAAGGTCTTACATAGGATTTCGATATGACATCATTTTTTAAGCGGGTTACGCCGAACACAACCAATGTGCTGTGCATCATCATGGGAGGAGGACAGGGCACACGCCTTTTCCCCCTCACCAAGGAGCGATCGAAACCGGCGGTTCCGCTGGCCGGCAAATATCGCCTGGTGGATGTTCCCATCTCGAACTGCATTAACTCCAATCTGCGCCGCATCTACGTCCTAACCCAGTTCAACTCGGCGTCGCTGCACCGGCATATCTATCAATCCTACAAGTTCGACCAATTCTCCGGCGGTTTCGTTGAAATTTTGGCGGCGGAACAATCGTTTACCAACACGTCCTGGTATCAGGGAACCGCCGACGCCGTCCGGAAGAACCTGATTCACCTGCTCAACCACTCCTTCGACTACTGCTTGATTCTGAGCGGAGATCAGCTCTACCGGATGGATTTTCGGCGGATCCTGCATCAGCACGTCGATTCGGGAGCCGAACTGACCATCGCGACCATGCCCGTTCCGGCCAAGGATGCCGGCGGCCTGGGTATCATGCAGATTGACGAGACCAAGCGAATCACCCGCTTCGTTGAAAAACCCAAGGACCCCAAAGTTCTCGAATCGCTGCTGCTGGGAAGAGACCGCTATGCTCAGCTGGGCATCGAAGGCGAGGAAGACTATGCCCTGGCGTCCATGGGCATCTATGTCTTCAACCGCGACGTGCTCGTCCAACTGCTGAACAACGAGGAGAAGGACTTCGGCAAGCACATCATTCCGGCCGCCATCGGCAAACGACAGGTCTTCTCGTATGTCTTCCAAGGATATTGGGAAGACATCGGAACCATTCGCTCCTTCTTCGAAGCCAATTTGGACCTGGCAGCCGAGCTTCCTCGCTTCAACTTTTTTGACATGGCATCCCCGATCTTCAGCCGGCCTCGGTTCTTGCCAGGATCAAAAATTAACGGCGCCCAGATCGATCACGCCCTGGTATCGGACGGATGCATCATCAACCACGCCAAAATACAGCAGTCCATCATCGGGATCCGCAGCCTTGTCGGAAGCGGAACCACCCTCAACCGGGTGGTCATGATGGGTTGTGACCACTACGAGACCCAGGATTCCATCATCGAGAACGAGATGCTCGGCAAGCCGCGGCTGGGCATCGGGCAGAATACGTTCATCGAGAATGCCATCATCGACAAGAATGCCCGGATAGGAGACAACTGCCACATTTCCCCGGAGGGCAAGGACCAGGACCTGGACCATCCGCTCTACCACATTCGCGACGGCGTGGTGATCATTCCTAAGAACGGAACCATTCCCCACGGAACCACCATTTAGTCTGGCCGTCGAGCCAGGATAGGATATGTCCGAAGTGGAATTACCGCTCTTGGTGCCGGACACTGAAGACGAGATCGCGACCAAGTCCAAAGAAGGCAAGGCGCCGGTGTTCCGCGTCATTGTCTGGAATGATCCGGTCAACCTGATGAATTATGTCTCCCATGTGTTTCAGAAAGTGTTCGGCTGGGACCGAAAGACCGCCGAAAAGCACATGCTTGAGGTCCACCAGCAGGGAAAGAGCGTGGTGGCGCGGGAAAGCCTCGAGAAAGCCGAGCACTATGTCCATCGGCTCCACGCTTACAGCCTGCATGCGACCATGGAGCCGGATTAAGTGAAATTGCTTTCCAAAACCGAACAGCACCTGGCTTTCGATCTCAACGCACTCGAAACGCAGCTGCTTAGTTTCACCCTCGCTGCCTACCCAATGGCGCATGAACCGTGGTCCGTTCCGCCTGCGTCTCGCGAAAAAACCAACCGCCGCCCAGCCGCTCCCTCGCCCGATCCGGAGTTACTCAGTGTCACGCTCGGCGAAATGAAAGAAGCCTATCGGAGTCGGTTGGAGGCATTCCTAAGCGGTCCTGGCCTTCAGCAGCAACCGGACGGTGGATCCAGGCTGGTCCTGCCGCTCCAAGATGTCGACTGGTTCATGCAGGTGGTCAATGAGCTGCGCGTGGCGAGCTGGTACCGCCTCGACTGCCCGGAGCAGCATCAGGAGTCCGCCATCGAGAAGCATCCCGATCGGCTCCACGACTTGCTGCGGATGGATTTTTCCGGAATGGTGCTCGACGGGATCCTGCGAGCTTTGGATTCCGCCGACGAATGACCCAGCGTGCGATTGCTCACCAGACAGCTTTGGTTTCCCGATCCTCGAACAGCGCAGCGGGGAGAGCTCGACGGGCTGGTCGCCATCGGGGGGGATCTTTCGCTGGAGCGCCTGCTGTTAGCTTACAAAAGCGGGATCTTTCCGTGGAGCGCTGATCCTATCACCTGGTGGTCTCCTGACCCTCGCGCTGTTTTCGAACACGGTTCTTTTCGCCTCTCCAAGAGCCTCGCGAAATTTCTGCGCAAGAACCCATTCTCCATCACGCGCGATCGGGCCTTCAAACAGGTGATCGAAGCCTGCGCGGTCACCACACCCACGCGGCAGGAAACCTGGATCTCCCAGGAGTTTGTCGCAGCCTACACCGCGCTCCACCACGCAGGACACGCCCACAGCGTGGAGTGCTGGCTGGGGGATGACTTGGTGGGGGGCATTTACGGGGTCCAGGTGGGGGCGCTTTTCGCCGGAGAATCCATGTTCCACCGCGCGGACAACGCGTCGAAGGTGGCCCTGCATCACCTGCTTCAACATCTCGAATCCCGCGGTTTCCAACTTTTCGACACTCAAGTTCTGAACCCCACAACCGAGCAACTCGGCGCCAGCCAGATCCCGCGCGAAGAATATCTCAAGCGGCTGAGCCGAGCGATCCGTCAGCCCTGTCTTTTTTGAGACCGCCAGAGTTGCCATGAAGAGAAGGCGGATGCGATCCAGGCTGCCACGCAAAGGCCTCCTCCCCAGCCCAGCAGCCAATAATGGCCCGTGAGGTCGGGTCCGGATTCGGGATTGGCCGACTGAAACAGACGCACCAGCGCCCGAGCATAGCTCACCATAAACCCGATCAAAAGGCAGGTCCCCGTCAGCATGCAGGCCAGCTGTAAATAGCCCCCACGCTGCCGAGCCATGATGGTCCCTAATCCCGGGCAGCCCAGCAGATTCACAATGACACACCATCTGACATTGACGACCGCCGGCTGCCACCACCGCGATCTCGGCACGGAGCCGTCGGAATGCCTGTGAGGCAAAGGGGGAGGTCTCTCGGGAGTCATCTCAAATGAGGCTACGGTTCCCAGCGCAGGCTCGAAACACCTTCGGGGGCGATCCGCAATAATTCTCCATTGACCAGGACAACATGAAGAAAACCCCGGGCAGAACCGGCGATCTCTGGAGTGCCAGCGGCGTTCCACCCCACCCCTGACTCAAAGAGCAACACGGTGGCAGGATTCAAGGTTTCTTGATTTCTTCCCGCTACATTCCGGTTCAGAGCGAAGCTCGAGCGCTGATCGGAACTACCGCCGGGACACGTGTAGACCTCCATGGTCGGGACATAGTCTCGGACTTGATCACACCAATTCGTGGCCCCCGGAAGAATGTCCCCATGATCGTTGGCGTACTGGCGAACCGCATGGGCCAATTGGTTGAGATTCTCTTCGCAACCCGTGGATCTCACGGCCGGCCGGCCGGGGCGGTGTTGACGATGCTGGTTCACGGCCCAGAACACGCCCACGCCGACGAGGACCAGCATGGCAAAGGAGAGCAGGATGCCAATGTTCGCGAGCATCCGGCCTTTGAGCGCCCCACGGCTGGAGCGAATCTTCGACAACCCGACGAATCCGCACACCAGTCCGACCAGGGCCGGAAAGACCAGGAACCCGAACAGGCCGAGCACCAGAGAGGCAATCGCCAGGATGCTGAACCGGGGACGAGGGGATGAGGCCTGGGGCGATGAACGGGGGATGGGCGGAAGCGGAGGCGGCAGGACTGGCGGAGGAGGCTGGGCGGCCGACGGGGGTAGTGAGGCCGAGGAAACTGACACGGAACTCAGGGCAAAATCAGGAAATTCGCTCAAAGGCTTCCACTCCGTGCCCTCTTCCAATCGGGCGGCCGACCGGTGAAGAACCCGTCCATCAGCGAGCCAGGCTCTCACGGTTTCCACCGAAAGAGGGCCATGCTCTGTTCCATCCGCTGCGCGGACCCGATACATCTGCACAAGTTCTGCTACCCGCTCGGTCCAGTCAAGCCGGGGAACGCGAAGCCATCGTCGCGGGTGTGATTAAAAGTGGGTGAGATCTCCCGACTCCGTCGGTTGCCGAAAAGCTTTAGAGGGCTACAGCACTCCAAGACGCTTCCCGACCGAGTTGGGCCATATGGAGTGCGGCAGCCCTCTCTAAGCATTACCCACAAGTTCTTCGACCAAATGTTAGAATCCCAAAGGGATTCCGGCTCAAAGCCCAGGGTTGGCGCGACGCAGGAGCGCCTACCCTGGGTTAGTCGTGGTTTTCTCACAACCC